>CAYGQI010000242.1:0-2596 GCA_964351925.1 uncultured Anaerolineales bacterium
CCACAGGGGGGCGAACTCGCCGATCGGGTATGTGAGGCGCGGAGAGGTCCAGATTTTCAGCACTCTCCAACTGCACATCCACCGGCACTGACAGGAAGACCGGCCCGGTGGGCGGCGTCATTGCGGCCTGAACCGCACGGCGTACAACCGTCGGCACGTCCTCGACTCGCGAGACTTCGACCGACCACTTGGTCCACGGGCGGGCCACGCTGACCATGTCACCCGCCAGGGCTGGCTCGCCGACCAGCAGCCGCCGATCCTGCTGACCGGCGAGGAGCAGGAGCGGCGTTCCAGCGCAGTAGGCGTTGAAGAGCATGCCCATGGCATTGCCCAGCCCAGGGGAGACGTGCACGCACACCACGCCCAGTCCCCCAGAAGCCTGGGCATAGCCATCGGCCATGGCCGTCACCGGCAGCTCATGCAGGCCCAGGATGTACTCGAATCGTCCATCCCCCACCAGCAGGTCGTTCAGGGACAATTCCGTCGAGCCAGGATTGCCGAAGATGTGGCGCACGCCGAAAGCGGCGAGGATTTCCAGCAAGGCCTCCATTCCTAACATGGTTCTCCTCCACATTCATAGTCACGGCTTGGCAACCGAGTGGTCGTCACCAGCATGTCCACGCACGCCAGCCAACCCTACCTGCTGCCCCTTTGTTTCCGAGCTCCATCGAGGTCGCTGAGTTGGTGATGAAGGCCGTGTCACTTCTGTGTGCTATGTCGCACGCGTCAGGTACGTGAGCACTGTAGCACAGTCTGAAGCCGGAGCCAAGGGCGAGGTAGCAGTGAGTGCGACCTTCTTGGGGACGCTGAGAGAAGTGGGGAGTCGGGGCGAGAGGATTTGAACCTCCGACCTCACGGACCCGAACCGTGCGCGCTAACCGAACTGCGCTACGCCCCGAACAACGGTATTATATCTCCACTGCTCCAGCTTTACAAGCTCAAGTTGGTGGGCTATAATGGGGCCGTAGACGTGCCCCTATAGCTCAGTTAGGATAGAGCAGCGGTTTCCTAAACCGTGTGTCGCAGGTTCGAATCCTGCTAGGGGTACTGTTATTCAACCAAACGAGCCCGACCGCAGTCGGGCTCTACTGTGTCGCAACGGCAAAAGACGCCCCCCCTGACGCCACAATTCACCTGGCCGGCAGCATGGCGCCTGTGGCTGTGCCAATGAGAATGGAGAGGGGACTAGCTCGCCTTCTCCTCTGCCTTCTCTTCTTCCTTCGTCTCTTCCTTGGCCTCGGCCTTCTTGCTGTCTCCTTCGCCCGCCGGCTGCTGAGCAGCCCGGAACTCCCTGATGCCCTTACCCAGCGCCCCACCGATCTCCGGCAGCTTACCCACGCCGAAGATGATGATGATAATGACCAGGACGATGAGCAGCTCTGGCATACCTATTGAACCCAACCCAGGCATGTAGTCCTCCTTAGTCAGCGAATCTTCACGCTATTATACCACAAACCGGTAGCACAAACAACACCAGCCGCCGCCACTGCACAGGTAGCTTCCTCAGGCCGAAGTGCTCAGCGGCTGAGGCGGTCCCACAACGCCTCGGCCACGTCGAAGGGATCGCCAAACAGAACGCTCGAGGCATACAGCTCCATCGCCGCCACGTCTACCGTCCGGTTCATGGGATCGCCCCGATCAACGATCCGAACCAGCACTGGAAACCCGGCCCAATCCTCCCTGGTCGGTGCAAAGGGCGGCATGCAGATGGCTACGTTGAAGCTGCTCACACCCATCCCACTGACATAGCTGTCGAGAACCCGATAGACGGAGCGCTTCAACCCATCATCCAGACCATGGGAAAGGAGCAGCACCTCCTTGTCCTTGACCGGACTCAGGTAGACCAGGATACGGGTCCCCTCGACCTCCGTGGCCAGACCCAGGTGTTCATGCACCTCGTAGAGATCGTCGAAGTAGTTGTCACCGGTCTGCTCTTTGTAGGCCAGAGCCGCCCTCCTCAGGCTCTCCACCTTGGCGTAGTGCATCTCCTTGCCCAGGACCATCTGCGCGTGCCCGTGCACGATGGAGGCGCCGGCCCTCCACAAGCAGTTCCAGAGGAAGAACGGATACTTCGCCTCCTCATCCGTCTCGTACGCCTTGACAAGCCAGGCCATACCCGTGTCGATGTAGTCCGCGATGGCCTCCTCCGTGAAGGCCAGAGGGTTGTGCTCGTCGAAGATCACGACCCCGCTGAACCCATCGAACTTGGCGATGTTGCTGGCAGAGACGGAGTGCCTGCCCCTGATGCGGCCGAAGGGATCCTCGGGCGTGCGCTCCAGGGGCGAACAGAACGGGTCGCCGCGTTCCTCCTCGATGATGGTGGCCAGCTTCTCGCGTTCAAGAGTGGCCATGGGACGGAGCGCACGGAGTTCGTTGAACAGAGACCCCTCCATGGTCACGACGTTAGTCACCCGCACAACACGCTGCTCCCGGACAGCGTCTACCGACCCGAAGTACTTCTCGATCCACTCCTCCATCGCCGGGCCGGGGTTGAGCCTGCCGATGGACGAATGGACGAGAAAGATGCGCTCGAACCGCTCCCTCTCCGCCTGCGGCAACGCAGCGACCATCTGTGGGAGCTGGGTGATGCTCTTCT
>CAYGQI010000243.1:0-2595 GCA_964351925.1 uncultured Anaerolineales bacterium
AGACCTGGGAACCCGAAGCAACTACCGATGTCGGCTGAGACGGCGTACACGCTGGTCTTCACCTCACCCTCTGCCCATCCTCCCCCATCCAGGGGGAGATTCTAGGGAGGATCAAGATGGACAAGAGTAAGACCTTCCAGCCTGTTGAAGAGTTCTCGTGGGAGGTCAATCGGGCGGAGCGCACCCAGCAGGTGCACTTGCTCGTGCCGCTCCTCAACGATCCTGGGGGTCGGGCCTGGCTTCTGGAGCGGCTCGAGTGTCCGTGTACGCGCGAGGAGGCCCTGGCAGCGGAGGTGTTCCACCTCTGCTTTCCCTTGAGGGACATCTTCACCAAGGACTACTATGAGTGCCGGGGAACGCCGCAACTCGAAGACCAGTTCATCGCCTACTACAACGACCTGTTCGGCTTGCCTCAGCGTTTCGGGGTGAAGGAGGTCTGGCGTACCGCGCCTGGAGGTGAGATTCGTCATCCAGCGGCGGGCGGGCGCAAAGGTTGGTACGAGGACTTTCTCAAGGAACGTGTCTCGGACAAGAAGTTGCTCGCGCAGGCCCGAGACATGCGCCAGATGCTAGGCACCGAGGCCGACCTATTCATCCAGACCGCTCGTCACGCAGTGATGGTGGAGTGCAAGTACCGCAGTCAGTTCTCCATGGAGCAGTGCGAACGCCAGAAGAGGACAGGTGATACCCTGGCTCGCCGCCTGAGAAAAGTCCCCCACTTCGGCATGGTGTGCGAAGACGACCGTGACCCAGGCTTTGCGAAGATCAAGGAGCCTTACGTCACCTGGGGTCAGATAGAGGAGAAACTCGCCGCGATCTAGTCAGGGTTACCTATTGAGCGCGCCGTCCGAGCACCACTTCGCAAGGCCCGTCTCGGCCGCTCCCCTTCGACTGGGCTCAGGGCAGGCCTCGACAGGCTCAGGACGCAGTTCAGGATGGGGCCTTCGGGGCGGCCTCCTGTCCTAGCCCTCCTCAGCCAACCGCTCCAGAAACCCACGAGCAGTGAGGATGGGGATACCCTGGTAGATTCCCAGAGCCAGGAGGTGCGAATCCCCACTGACGATGACATCTGCCTCCGCGTCCACGGCGCAGGCCAGCACCCTTTCGTCTGCCGGATCAGCAGGGAGGGCGCCTGTGACCTGAGCCTGGCCGGGCACCACGAGCGCATCGTCCTTCAGAAGGTCGATGAGCTGCTCGAGATCTTCGTCGCCGAGTGCGTATTTGCGCCTCAGGCGAGGGTAGGACAGCGTCGCTGGGACCTCAGCAATCAAGTCCGGTGAAGTGACCAGGATGTACTGTCGCTCCCGCCAGGCTTGCACGACCTGCGCCGGTACCCCAGCTTTGACCAGCAGGCTGCTGACCAGGACGTTAGTATCAAGGACCACCTTCAGCATCGGCAGCCCTCACGGCAGCGATCGCCTCGGCGACGTCCTTTTCCACCTCTTCGGGGGACACCTCCGGCACGCGCTCGCGAACACGGTCCAGCACTTCGAAGCGAGCCTCCCTCTCCGCCATCAGCCGTTCGTACATCTCCACCGGGATCACGGCCACCATCGGCCGGCCGGAGCGCTCCACGATCACCACCTGCTGGCCGTAGTGGACGCTGCCTAGAAGGTCAGCGAACCTGTTTCGCGCTTCTTTTGCACTTACGCGAACAACCACCATCCACCTCCCTATGCCATGCCAGTATAACACAATGAAGACAAATTGTCAACTATGTACATTCTGTTACAAATGCCAACATCGTAGGGGCCGGCGCGCCTCTTCGACCGGCCGCTCCCCTTCGACAAGCTCAGGGCACGGCTTCGATACGCTGCTTCGCAGCTATCCTTCGACTGAGCTCAGGACGCAGCTCAGGATGCGGTCTCAGGATGCAGTCTCGCGCGGCCTGGGTCGGGGATCAAGAACGCGGCCCCCACCGAACCCTCATCCTCGCTCACTTGCGCACGGAAGAGCACTGAGCTACAATATTTCACAACTCAGCGTCAACACGCCGAAGTGAAGAGGGGGAAGCAAGAATGAAATCCTCGTCAGTGCGCCACCTGGGCCTCTTGTTCGTCGTGGTTGTCTTGGCGGGCAGTCTGCTGGCCTGCGAGATGCCCGACCTCAGCGAAATCACCGGGGGTCCCTCGGAGCCATCCAAGCCCTCCATCACCATGAGCTCCCCCACCAACGGCTCGGAGTTCCAGGTGGGGCAGCAGGTCAACGTCCTCTCCTCGGCCAGCGACGCCAACGGCATCAACAGGGTGGAGTTGTACGTGGACGGCGTGCTCTATCGCACCGACCCCAGCCCCAACCCGAGTCCGAACGCCCTGGTCTCCCTTTCCCAGGTCTGGATAGCCGATGTCCCCGGCACCCACACTCTCTCCCTCGTTGCCGTGAGCGTGGAGGGTCAGGAAAGCACTCCCTGGGCGGTGACGGTAAGAGTGGTGGGAGAAGCTACCGGCCCATCGGTCTCCCCCACCGTGGAAGGAGCTCCGCCCCCCGTGCCGACCGCGACCTACACGGTGACCCCAACCCAGACTGTTGCGCCGCCTCCGCCGCCCCCTACGGCCACTCTGCCGCCTCCCACTCCCACGGCCACTCTCAATCCTA
>CAYGQI010000244.1:0-2569 GCA_964351925.1 uncultured Anaerolineales bacterium
GCAATCAGTGCCAGATCTCTGCGTCCTTTTCTTGTTTTAATATCTATAGCCTCCAGCAGGGTTTTAACTGAATTGATTGTCAAATATGGTATTGGGCTTTCAGCTACCTTCTTTGTAGGTATTGATAAAATCAGATTACACAACTTTAAGTTTTCAGGGGCTTCTATTTGCACATACCTGAAAAAAGCATGGATAGCTGCCAGTCTTTGGTTTCTGGTTGAGGCAGAATATTTTTTCTCCTCTTCCAACCAGACCAAAAATCCTTCTATCATCTTTTTGTTCATTACTTCAAAAGATAGCTTTTCCGGCTTGATTTTAAGCTCATCTTTTAAATACCTTAATAGAATTGTGAAAGTATCCCTGTAAGAGGCAATAGTGTTTATGCTATAGCCTGTCTGCCTTGAGGCATATTTTAAAAAATATTCTGACAGATAATCCCCAAAATCTTTATTTCTCATTTAAGTTCACCTCCGGAAATACACCCTTGTATAGATTTTCTAATGGACCGGTTACACTGGAAAAAGACTGTTTTGTAAGGCGCAGATATTTTTCTGTGCTTTCAATTCCCCTGTGTCCAAGGTAAGTACATAAAATCGGCAGAGAACAATATATATCAATACCCTGCCCAACCATTTCTTCCAGTGAATGGACTGCAAATGTGTGACGAAGATCGTGAAGACGGGGACCACTTGCATATCCAATTCGTACAACAGATGCTTCTTTTAGAAGATCTTTAAATACTTTGTAGATAACATGACGGTTGTACCTTCCTTTGTCCGGTGCTGGGAAAAAATATCCATTCTCTTTGACAGCAAAGTTCATTTTAGCTGCATAACTTCGGCATATTTTAGTAAGCGATGATGACATAGGGACAAGCCTGCTTTTATTGAATTTAGATTTTGTAACCGTAAGAATGCCGTCAGCTAAATTAACATCACTAACTTTCAGAGAGAGTGCTTCACTGATACGAAGTCCACATCCATAAAGCATGCGAATAAGTACTGGATAAATCAGATGACGGAAGGGACTTTGTTTGCGAATCTTTAAATTATCAGATGCCTTAATTATCCTTGATATTTCATCGTATGTGAAAATACATGGAGTAAAGACCTTGCCGATTTCCATAAATTCTACTGGAAGAACGTATGCATCATAACCTAATGTAGCCAAAAATATTGCAAATTGGCGTATCAGACTCATGCGCATATGTTGAGTTTTTAAAGACTCATTTTCTCTGTATGCAGTAAAAGACAAAACCATCTCTTTTGTAAGTTTTGGAGTCTTAAAATGGTAATTTTTAAAAAACTTGTCCATATTTCTTATCGAGTATATATGTGTTGTGCCAAAGTCATAACCCAAGCTTCTTTTGTACGAAATATATTTGTAGCATAATTTTTTAAAAGGGCCACAGAAGGGTATTATTCTTTCTTTATCTTTCACCTGGCACCTCCAAAGCAACAGAACGGAGCATATCCGTATCAATTCTTAGATATATGTTTGTGGTATCCGAGCTTTTGTGTCCCAAGACACCGGTAATTACTGGAATGGGAGTGTTTTCACTAAGAAGGTTACTTGCCAGGCTGTAGCGCATTGAATGAAGCCCATGTCTTTTGCCTGCTGTTTTAATGTTAGCCTTGCCCATATATTTATTAATTATCCAGTAGAAAGGAGTGCTGGCTGAAAATGGTATAAAAGGAGCTCTATGCTTTACAAAAATATTTGGATATATAGATTCTGGTCTGCTGTTTTTCAAATAGTCCAGCAGTGCAAATTTAATATTTTCGGTAAGTGGGAGACATATGGAATTTTTAGTTTTTTCCTGAATGTATTCTATTTGGTCAGTGTCCCACTTGATATTTCCAAATTTTAGCTTCTTTATATCTCCTGCCCTCATCCCCAATTGTATAGCCAGTAACAAAATGGCATAGTCTCTTTTTCCTATTTTTGTCTGCCGGTCCACACAACACAGGATCTTACTGATTTCTGTCTTTGTGTAAAATGAGATTATTCTTTCAAATTTGTTAGAGACAATAACTGGAAAAACATTGCTTATTTCTTTGGTTATTAAATTTTTCCTGTATAGAAACTTTAAAAAATCCCGCAGAGTAAAGAAAATACCTGACTTTGATAAACTTGAATAATTTTCTAAGGAGCTTGTATAGCTGTAAATATCTGTGGTTGAAAGCCTGCATAAATGGTCTATCCCTTTATGGTGGAGGTAGGTTAAAAAATTTATAGCTGTAATAGATTTTGACTGGATGGTTTTTTGAGCAAGATGCCGATCATGGCAAAGCTTTTGATAAGATTTTAATATTCTTTCAAATTGTACCGGTACCTTTTTAGGATCCTTCTGGTGGCAAAGACAAAACCTGGAGGTATTTTTAAATTCCTCCAATACTTTGATTCTTCTAACTAAAGAAACATGGAAATTCGGCAACCTCCTATTTGGGTTTATACCGTAATGATCTGAAAGAAACTGAATACCCAGCTCTAGAGTAAATGTAGAAAATCCTTTATCACGGGCGTATTTTTTTAAAAGATTCCAAGTGGTGCAATAATGAGATATTGT
>CAYGQI010000245.1:0-2554 GCA_964351925.1 uncultured Anaerolineales bacterium
TCAACAACCCGCGAGACACAAGGTGAATGCGCGGCTGAGCCGGCCCTGTTACCGAGAGGAGACGAACTAGTGCGGCCAGCCCCTAGGTCACTCGTCCATTATAGCTCGCCGTCTGCCCTCTGTCAATACGGCGTGCGCGTGTATCGAGATGCGCCGTCCAAGGTCAGGCTGACGCCCTTCAGCCTACACCCTCCCGGAGGTTCCAAACCTCCGGGAGGGTTGAAGTGAGGGTTATAGTAGCTTACCCCAGCTCTGTGGGTTATAATAGGAGATGGTCATGCAAGAACAACGCTGGACGACCAACCTGAAATCCACCATCAACTCCTGGTCAACCCGGCGAGGGCTCAGCCGGCTCAACCGCCAGATGCTCAAACGTATGCTGGTCGACGCCGCGCTGATCAACCTCTCCCTGGCCGTGGCCCTCTTCCTCCGCTACCTGGTGGCCTCCCTGGTGCAGACTCACGCTCTCTTCGTGGACCGCCACCTGATGGAGAGTTTCCTGGAGATCTATCTGGATTCGGCCTGGCTGCTCACTCTGGTCTCCCTGCCCATCTTCTACCTCAGCGGCTTCTACACCAGAGGCAGCATGTACATCAGCCGCTACAAACCGCTGATCATCTTCCAGGCGGTCACCCTGCCCTACCTGGCCTTCGGCTCCCTGGTCTTCCTGGCCGGAGCCGGCGTCGGCCTGCCCAGGAGCGTCCTGCCCCTGGGCTGGCTGCTCACCCTGGCCAGCGTGGGTGGGGTCAGGTTCGCCTTCATTTTGGTGGAGAAAGAGGTCCTGCGGGACCTGGGGGCGGTCCGCGGGTCCCGGGTGCCAGACCCCCGCAGCGTGCTGGTGGTGGGGGGCGCGGGGTACATCGGCTCGGTGCTGGTTCGTGACCTGCTGGAGCGAGGCTGGCGAGTGCGGGTGCTGGATCGCCTGCTCTACGGCGAGGAGTCCCTCTCCGAACTTTACGGACGCGAGGGTTTCGATCTGGTTGAGGGGGATTTCCGCAACGTGGAGGCGGTGGTCCGGGCGGTGCAGGGGATGGGCTCCATCATCCATCTGGGAGCGGTGGTGGGGGACCCGGCCTGCGCCCTCAACGGGGAGTTCACCTTCGAGGTCAACCTGGCCGCCACGCGCATGATCGCCGAGGCGGGCAAGGGGTACGGCATCCGACGGTTCCTGTTCGCCTCCAGTTGCAGCGTCTACGGCGCCAGGGACGAGATTCTGGACGAACGCTCGTTGTTGGTTCCTTTGTCGCTCTACGCCAGGACCAAGATCGAGTCTGAAAGGCTGTTGCTCTCCCTGGCCTCCGCGAGCTTCTCCCCCGTCGTGCTGCGCTTCGCCACCGTGTGCGGTCTCTCCCCCCGCCCCCGCTTCGACCTGGTGGTCAACCTACTGGCGGCCCAGGCGGCGCGGGAGCACAAGATCACCATCTACGGCGGGCAGCAGTGGCGCCCCTTCATCCACGTGGACGACGTGGCCCTGGCCCTGATCCGTGGCCTGGAAGCGCCCCTGGAGGTAGTCAGTGGTGAGATCTTCAACGTGGGCTCGGAACGGGGCAACCTGCGCCTGATCGAGCTGGGGGAGTTGATAGGGAAAGTGGTGCCCGGTGTGGAGGTCTCCGTGCGGGAGACCGCAGAGGATCCCCGCAACTACCGGGTCTCCTTTGCCAAGATGGAGCACGTGGTGGGCTTTGTGGCCAGCAAGAGCGTGGAGGACGCTGTCCGGGAGATCGTCCATGCGCTGCAATCTGGACAGATCACCGACTACCGCCGGCCGCAATACAGTAACGTCCAGTGGCTCACCGAGAACGGAGAGACAGCCATCACCATGGTCCCCAACATCTACTCCGTGGTCATGAGAACGGCGGAGCAGATATCGGCCGCGGGTTAGGGTCCTCCTGCTCCGGACGCCGGACCCCCATCACGCTCAGTCCTCCATTCGTGGCCAGAACCATCCAGCCCAGAGTGACCATCGCCGGGTCACAGGCCCTGCTCCGCGACAGGGCCGAGGAGTGGACAACATGGCAAGAATCGTAGAATGTGTGCCCAACTTCAGCGAAGGCAGGCGCAAAGAGGTCGTGGAGCAGATTCGCGAGGCCATCGGCTCGGTGCCAGGCGTTCGGCTTCTGGATCTGGAGATGGATGCGGACCACAACCGCTCGGTGATCACCTTCGCTGGCAAGCCAGAGGGTGTGGAGGAAGCCGCCTTCAGGGGCATCCAGCGGGCCGCCCAACTTATCGACATGGACCAGCATCGGGGCGAGCATCCCCGCCTGGGGGCTACGGACGTGGTGCCCTTCGTGCCCATCTCCGGCGTGACCATGGAGGAGTGTGTCCACCTGGCCCGGCGACTGGGGGAGAGGGTAGGCAGAGAACTGGAGATCCCGGTCTACCTCTACGAGAAGGCGGCCACCAGGCCCGAGAGGGTCAATCTGGCCGACGTACGCCGCGGGGAGTATGAGGCGCTCAAGGAGGAGATCGCCACGAAGCCCGACAGGGAACCCGACTTCGGGCCGCGGCGCGTTGGGAAGGCCGGGGCCACGGTCATCGGGGCCAGGGAGCC
>CAYGQI010000246.1:0-2543 GCA_964351925.1 uncultured Anaerolineales bacterium
TGCTCTCGATACTTCTCGAAGACTGGATCCATGAGGGAGAGATCAACTGCTCCGCTACTGGATGTTCCCATTCCCTGCTCTCCTGACGTCATGATGGTGGGGAAAGACTAGATCGAAGGATTTCTGGCTGAGGTGGACAACGCGGACAGTCCCTCCCTGGCCCCGGGCTCTCCTAGCCAGGCATAGGACGCATCAAGCGCAGTTCTCGCCCCCTCAACCCCGCCTGGCATTTCACCCGATTTCCCTGGGGGGCCAGTCGGTCATGCCGCCAACACCTCTCTGATCGGCGGCAACTGACGAATCGTCTCCACGAATTCGTCTATCACTTGCGCGAAGCGCTCGCCTTCCGAGGCCGACACCCACTCCAGTCGCAGGCGCTCCGGCTCTATACCGGCAAACTCCAGAATCCGCCTCAGGACGGGAATGCGGGTAGCGATGCGACGGTTGCCACTGATGAAATGGCAGTCCCCGAAATGACAACCCAGTACCAGAACCCCGTCGGCCCCCTCCCGAAAGGTGTGCAGAATCAACTCCGGCGACACCCTGCCCGAGCACAGCACTCGGATGATGTTGACATTAGGCGAGTACTTGATGCGCGATATCCCTGCCAGATCCGCGCCAGGATAGCTGCAGTATGTACAAGCGTAGGCCACGATCTTCGGTTCCCGCATCAGGCCACCTCCAAGGGGTGCAGGGCCCCCTGCATCTCTGCCAACAACTGCTCATCCGTGAAATGGAGCACCGTGATGGCCTTGGAACGGCAGTGGCCGACGCAGACCCCACAGCCCTTACACGCGGTCTCCTCGACCTCTACGTGACCGTCGACCAGCTTCAGAGCGCTGTAGGGACAGGCCAGGACGCATTCTCCGCAACCAGAACAGAGTTTGACCTTCACGTCAGCGATGGAAGGCTCCAGAGTGACCCGACCCCTGTCCATCATGGCCATCGCTGCCGCTGCTGCCGCTCCCGCCTGCGCCACGGTATCAGGGATGTCCTTCGGGCTCTGACAGGCTCCGGCGATGAACACGCCGTTGGACGCCGTCTCCACTGGCCCTAGCTTAGGGTGTTTCTCCAGGAAAAAGCCGTCTGCGCTGCGGCTGAGGCCAAACACACGAGCCACATCCTCTGCGTCGTGTCGTGGCTCGAGACCAGCGCTGAGGATGACCATGTCCACCGGAACGTGGATCAGTCTTCCCAGGTTGGCATCCTCGGCCTTAACCACGAGCCGGCCATCATGGGGGACGATCTCCGCGGGGCGACCGCGGATGAAGATCACACCCTCCTCCTGCACCCGCTCGTAGAACTCCTCATAGCCCTTTCCGCCAGTGCGCATGTCGATGTAGAACTGATACACCTCTGCATCGGTGCTATCCTTGACCAGGTGGGCCAGCTTGAGCGAGTACATGCAGCAGATGCGCGAGCAATGCCTGTTGTAGTTCTTGTCGCGGCTACCGACGCAGTGCACGATGGCTATGCTCTTCGGTTCTTGGCCATCCTTGGTCACGATCCGGCCCCGGGTGGGGCCGCTGGCATCCACCAGGCGCTCCAGTTGCAGGCTGCTCAGTACATTATCGTATCTGCCGTACCCGTACTGAGTGACCCGGGAGCAGTCGAAAAGATCGAATCCGGTGGTGACTAGGATAGTCCCCACCTCTAGCTCTACGATCTCATCCTCCTGCTCGAAGTCGACGGCGCCTCGAGGGCACAGCTTGGCGCAGACCCCGCACTTACCCTCCTGGAAGTATCGGCAGTTGTCCCGGTCGATCACCGGGACGCGGGGTATGGCCTGAGCGAAGGGCATGTAGATGGCCGTCCTGGTGCCCAGGCCTCCATTGAACTCACTGGGGATCTTCTTGGCGGGGCACTTCTCCTGGCACAGCCCGCAGCCTGTGCACAGATCTGCATTGACGTAGCGGGCTTTTCTGCGGACTTTCACGGTGAAGTTCCCGACGTAACCGCCGACCTCCTCCACCTCGCTATAACTCAGGATCTCGATGTTTTCGTGCTGTCCCACGGACACCATCTTCGGTGTCAGTATTCAAGCCGAACAGTCCAGGGTGGGGAACGTCTTGTAGAGTTGCGCCATGTAGCCGCCGATACTGGGCTCGCGCTCCACAAGGTAGACCTTCTTGCCCGAGTCAGCCATGCGCAAGGCGGCCTCTATCCCCGCGATGCCCCCGCCCACGACCAGGGCCGCCGGGAGCACCGGGACTTCCTTGACCTGGAGCGGTGCATGGTGTGCCACCCGAGAGACCGCCGCGGCCACGGCACGCTTGGCTCTCTCCGTGGCCTCGTCTGGATCCTCGGTCACCCACGACACCTGCTCGCGGATGTTGGCCATCTGGAAGTGGAACGGATTGAGGCCCGCCGCCTGACATGCTCGCCGGAAGGTGAGTTCGTGCATGAGAGGGGAGCACGAGGCCACCACAACTCTGTTCAACCCCAGCTCCTCTATCCTCTCCTTGATCAGGTCCTGACCTGGGTCGGAGCACATGTACTGGTAGGTCTCGGCACTCACCACCCCCGGGAGCCCAGCGGCGTGC
>CAYGQI010000247.1:0-1331 GCA_964351925.1 uncultured Anaerolineales bacterium
CCAGTCCACCTGATGATAGGGGACCCCTCCTGTGGGATCGGCCAACAGGACCTGACTGTGCTCCACCATCCTCTCCACCTCCTCCCAGCTACGATCCCACGAGATCGGCAGCCGGAAGTGCGCCCCCATCGCGCCCCTCACCACCTTGGGACTGAAGATATCTACAGTCCCCCGCAATGTGACCACCCGTCCAACCCCAGCGGCTTGCGCCGTACGCAAGATGGTGCCCAGGTTACCAGGATCTCGCACACCATCCAAGATCAAGCTGAGACCACACTCCGCGACCTCGACCTCCCGAAAGGCGGCCACGGCCAGGACGCCCTGCGGGGTCTCGGTGTCTGACAAAAAGCGCAAGACATCCTCGCTCACAGTCACTACCTCGCTGCCGGAGGAAACCAACACCTCCACCAGCGCCCGAGCCCGGGGATTGCTCGAGCTGTCCTCGGTGCAAAAGAAAAAGGCGGGCTCATGGCCCGCCTCAATCATCTCTTCTATCAACCGCACCCCTTCGACCACGAACCGCCTTTCCCGGTGGCGGACCGCCCTGCGGTGCAAAGACCGTGCGTACCTGACCTTGCTGTTGGTCTTGCTGGTAATCACTACGTCGCCTTCGCCACCTCGACCAGGCGGGCGAAGGCCTCGGCATCGTTGACAGCCAGATCTGCCAGCACCTTCCGGTCCAGGTCGACTCCAGCCCCCCTCAGGCCTGCCATGAAGCGGCCGTATGGCACCTCATGCTGGCGCGCGGCGGCGTTGATGCGGGTTATCCACAGCCGCCGGAAGTCACGCTTCCGCCGCCGCCGATCCCGATAGGAGTACGTCAGCGACTTGAGCATGGCCTCATGCGCCCTCCTATAGAGAGAATGCTTGCTCCCGCGCTGTCCCTTGGTCAGCTTCAGTACACTACTATGGCGTCTGCGAGCCCTAGGTCCTCCCTTTACCCTTGTCAACTCACCACACTCCTTGGTAATCGATCCATAGACCTGGGAGATGCTAGCTTTTCTTCGCCAGGTAGGGCAGCAATCTCTTTATCCGCTTCACACTCCCGGGGTTCGAGACTTCTATTGTCTTGTCCAAGGAACGCAGGATTTTGCCGCTTTTCCTGCGACGCAGATGGCTCCTGCCGATCTTCATCCGGCGAATCCGGCCTGAAGCCGTTCTCTTGAACCTCTTTGCGGTGCTCTTGTGGGTCTTCATCTTGGGCATCTTGCCCTCCCCAGTCAAACCTGATGATGCTCTTCTCAGCGCGCAAACGGGCGCTCTTGGCGCCCGTCTCAAGTTCCATCACTTGCCGCCGGTTGCCTGGCTAGCTCTGTTTCTTCTTCTTGCCG
>CAYGQI010000247.1:1431-2540 GCA_964351925.1 uncultured Anaerolineales bacterium
CGCAGGCGCATCTCCTTGACCTCAACAGGCTTCTGCGCCTTCTTCGCCTCTCGGGCCTTCCTCGTTTTATCGTAGCTGTACTTGCCGTAATCCAGCAAGCGGCAGACAGGAGGCTCGGCTTGGGGGGCAACCTCGACCAAGTCCAGATTGTGCCCCCGGGCGATCTCCAGGGCTTCCTTCAGAGGGAAAACGCCCAGTTGCTCGCCCTTGTCTCCGATTAGGCGCACTTCTGTGGCCCTAATCGCCTGGTTGGTTCGTTGAGTTCTACTGATGTCTTTCACCTCGTTGTGGCATCACGAGTTACTCTGCTAATCAGCACCCTCCTTGCGCCTTGGGTGCACAGCAACGCGAAAACGCAAGCTGTGCACTCCTCTAGACAGCTAATATACCATATTTGCCCGAACAAGTCAAATAGACCACAACGCAAAGACCGCCCCTTCGTGAGCGGTCTCGCCTCGCTCTGGCCCAGTTCCTTTGTCCCAGCTACCCTCCAACGACGAGAAGCATCATGATCACGCTGTCTCCGTCCTGAAGCGGTACGTCGAGATCGTCGTGTACCACCCACTTCTCCTCATTGATCAGGATCTGGATGATGCTGTCCAGATTGCCGTCCTCGTCCAGGAGCGCCTCCCTGGCAGCCCGCCCGTACCGCTCCGCGAGGTAGTCCACCAGATCAGCCACGGTGCCACCTGGGAAATCGAGCTCGACTTTCTTGCCTCCCAACGCCTTCACCAGGGCCGGCAACGCCATGAGGCGCAGCTCTACTCTCACGCCCGCACCATTCTCCTTCCGGGTTGCAGGGCCTTCAGCCTCGCGGTGAACTCGTACTGTCGGCACGAAGGGCAGAGGCGCAGGTACTCACGTACCAGATCTTCGCCTTTCAACTTCCCCTCGATGTACTCCACTGTGTGCACGGGGACGACGAAGCCGCCACATCGCTCGCAGAACAGTCCATGCTCCGTCACTCCCTCCTCTATAGCCAGAGAGCGCACACCGCGAACGAAATCTCGGAATGCCACACCCGCTGGGCAGAGAGCAGTACACACGTCGCAGGTCAGACAAAACCAGATCCCCACATCCGTCAGCAAGTCAAAGCCAAATAGAGCCTT
>CAYGQI010000248.1:0-2521 GCA_964351925.1 uncultured Anaerolineales bacterium
TGCCTCCCCCATCCGCTGTGAGTTGTCGCAAAGCACCGCTGACCAGGTTGAGGAGGTGCAGATTTCCGCCCCGCACCACCACCAACTCGTCTCCCCAGGGCGACCACGCCAATTGAGGAACCTCAAGGCCCTCCTCGCCGTGGATGGGAAAGAGCTTGGTCTTGTTGCTGCCATCTCGGTCCATAAGAAGCAGATCATACCTGCTGGCCTGAGAGTCGAGAGGGTTCTCCGCCATGCAGTAGGCGATGCGGCTGTCTTGTTCGCCTGCTGGCATAGGCTGCGCGGGCGACCAGATGGGAGACGCCCACATGCCAGAATCATCGGCCAGGGGGATCTTCAGTTGCCCGTCGATGCTCAGCACCCACACGTCGAAGATGGGGCTTTCTGCCGCAACTTCGGTCTCCTCCACGGAGGTGGCGTGAGCGGTACAGAGCACAAAGCGCCCATCGGGCGACCACGACACGGACGGCACCCACACCCAGTCGCCGTAGGTGAGATAGGCAGGGAACTCCAGAAGAGTCTGGGTCTCGCCCGTGGAGAGGTCTAGCACGCCTATCTCGTCTGCATCGGCGTAGGCGAAGATCCGGCCGTCAGGAGACCACGCGAATTCGCTGCCCCACCAGCCGTAGATGCCTCCCGATGATTCGGGGAGGATCTCTGCCGTGTCGGCCCCATCAGCGGATGCGATCCACAGGTCGTTGTTGGACCTCCATCCCGGCCGGCCGTTGATTCTCTCGGCTGTGGAATAGGCGATGCGTGTCCCGTCGGGAGACCATTGTGCAGAGCGCACGTCTTCGATACGCAACGACCGCGGTTCATCTCCCACCACCACCGTCCCCACCACCCAGAGACCGTTCAGGCCAGCCTCTTCGCCCTGCTCTGACTCTGTCTTCCGAGTATAGAGGAGCTGGCTGCCATCGGGCGACAGGGCGAGCACTCGCTGATCGAGATCGCCAGTGAAGGTCAGCGGGCGCTTCCCGCCGCTGGCCCCCCGCATCATCCACGCATTCCCATTGGAAAGGTAGGCCACAGTCCCGCTGACGGGCACCGAAGGCAGAGTTCCACTGACCCCGATGACCACGATCTCGTCCACTGGCTCGATGGTCACTCTTCTGGCACTGGGAATGCGGTTCACCTCCAGGTCATTCTCGTAGGTAACGAGGTAGGTAACCTCCTCCTCACCATTGGCACCCAACTGCATGAGGCGGGTCTCGCCCTCGTTAAGCGCCTCGTCCCTCATGACTTGCCTGGTGAAGGGGAGGACCTTCGTTTCTGCCTCGGTCTCCTCCCTGACGCGGGTGACAATGATGGTCATCCCGTCGGTGATGGGGTCCCACAGGGCCGGCTGCGTCCTGTCCAGCGATCCCAGTACGACCCCCTCGGCTTCCAGTGCCTCGCGCACCGTATCCTCTTGCGTGTCGACGATGCGCCTCGCCCCGTCCACCTCCACGGCGATACGTTTCGCCGCTGCGCACCCGCTGAGAGGCAGCAAGACCGCGAGTAGCGAGACCACCAACCACAAAGCCAACAGTGGTTGCGGTGCCTTCACACGCCTGTTCATCTTCTCCCCTCCATGGCCATGGCTCTAATATGCTACCACAACGCGCAAGTGCCCGCAACACCTGGAGAACCATTGGACTGCAACTCCACATGTGTTAGAATGAGGACGGCAGCATCTTTGGCCAGAGGCGCGGGACACGGTCACCGGCACAGAAGGGAGCGCTTGATGAAGAAAGGCAAGTGGTTGTGGATCGGCGTGGGTTTGGGCAGTGTTCTCTGTATCCTCATCCCCCTCGGCTGCCTGGGCGTTCTGGTGCTCTCCCTCGGAGGAGGTACAAGCACGGGCAACATCTGGGCAGACGGTGTGGCGGTGATCAGAATCGAAGGCGTCATCGTCTCCGGCAAAGAGCCAGATTTGGCCCTCACTACGTCGGGCAACGCCTACTCCGAGTCTATCATCGAGCAATTGGAGCGCGCCGAGGCAGACCCGGCCGTGAAGGCCATTGTCCTGCGCGTCAATAGCCCGGGAGGCGGGATCGTGGCCACGGACGAGATCTACACCGCCTTGAAGAAACTCAAAAAACCCGTCGTGGCCTCTATGGGAGAGATGGCCGCGTCCGGTGGCTACTACGTCTCCTGCGCCGCGGGCGAGATCATAGCCAATCCCGCCACCCTCACAGGCAGCATCGGCGTCATCTCCACCGTGCCCAACTTCGAGGAACTTCTGGACAAGATCGGGATCGAAATGCTGGTGATCAAGAGCGGGACCATGAAGGACGAGTTAAGTCCCTATCGTGAGCCTACCGAAGAGGAGATCGCGCTCTGGCAGGCGATTACCGACGAGGCCTACGAGCAGTTCCTCGGCGTCGTCGTCGAGGAGCGGGATCTCGAACCAGAGGAAGCCAGGGAAATGGCTGATGGGCGGGTGTACACAGGACGACAAGCGCTTGATCTGGGATTGGTGGACCGACTGGGCAACCTGCCCGATGCCATCGAGTTGGCGGCCGAGCTGGGCGGCATC
>CAYGQI010000249.1:0-2503 GCA_964351925.1 uncultured Anaerolineales bacterium
AGGCGGCACCGCCATCTCAGCTCCAACGGCTTTGAGATTGTGGTAGAGCAACTGGGGGATGGCGTGCCGAATAGACGCTGCGAGCACGTAGCTCCAATCTAGCTCACCATTGAGAAGCCCCCAGACTTCCTCGACCGTGCCCTCGTCCATCTCCATCCTGGCACAACACAGCAACAGCCGGTCTTCAGAGGATAGCCCTTCAACCTTCTCGACCTTCACCACTTTGCCGAGTATCTGCCCTCTGCCTATGGGCGGATCCGGCAAGGGGCGATTGTCGCCCTTGGTAACAAAGAACGTTTGCGGCCCCTCATCTATCATCTGCACTACGCGATGGACGACGCAGCCTTGGCCCTGCCCTCCCGTGAGGGCCTGTCCTGGAAGGGATGGTTTTTGATATAGGATCACATCGCCGAGCTTGATCTCCACCGTGCCATGTTCTACGATCACACTGTCGCCATCTTGGACGAACGGGCTCATGCTGTCGCCAATCATCCGGAAACGGCGCCGCTTATCAGCCCCCTCCCAAGCAGCCATCGCTGCCTGTAGAAGGGACCAAGGCGGGGTCAAACGGTCGGCATCCTTCATAGACATCTGCATCACCAGCTAAGAGGAGTTGCCTTAAAGATAAGTGGTAGATAGATCCTGGCTGAAGGAGCAGCGTCGAAGGAGGTCAATTTCAAGGCCGGGTCGCCAAACAGGACAAAGGTCTCGACCAGCTCCTCCAGATCGCTATTTTGGGCATAAGCAGAGATTTTAGCTGCTGTGGTGGCTGACCCGAGGAGGCGATTGTCTTCCTCGAAGATCGCAGTGAAGAGCTCTCCAAAAAGCAACCTATGCTGCGATGGAAAGCCCAAACCCGTGGGGCTCCAGGCGGCGATAGCCCCCTTTCCCTCCACGCGAAGGAACTCCTCGGCCAGGGAGTAGTCCTCCAGCGGATGGGGGAAGAAGCCGTTCAAGCAGGTCGCTGTGGCCAAGAAGGGGAGTTTCCCCCCATTGTTCAAAGAGGCGATACGGGAGCGGTCGAAGATGCGGCCGCCTGCCCAGGTGCCCCAGCGATCGGTGAAGCCGTGACCGACGTAGTTGACCAGGAGGGCGCCGTCGTTTATGTAGCGCACGATGTCGGCGGTGGGATCGGCCGGCGCCTGATACTCCCGCGCATAGACGCGCTGGGCACGATACCCTGTAGGGAGCAGCTCGATCAAATGCTGGGAGATGGCCTCAAAGTCGGTCTGGTCATCGTCGGCGACGAAGAGAGCCTGCCGATTCCAATCGCCAGGAGGTGGGCTCTGCTCATAGTTGATGATCTTCTCCACGACGGTGCCCACGTCTTCTGGCCTCTGAGTGGAGATGCGGCCAATGAACATGTCGGGCAGGATGTCGTCACCGCTCACGCACGCAAACCAGTTGTCGTTGGGCGTCTCTCCGAGGGGCCAGGTCTCGAAGATGTGGTTGGGCACGTAGTTAAGCCTGCCGGTGCCGAAGTTGTCCTTGAAATCCAGATTAGCATCGCCCACCAGCAGCACGTAGAGAGGGGCCGCGGCCCAATGGTGATAGGCGTAGCTCAGGAAATCGCGGATAGCCTGGGGATCGAAGGTGCCATAGTTGAACTCGTCGTAGATGTCCGTGACCCTGACTGTTTTGACCCGCAGGCCCTTGCTCTGACGATAGCTTGCCAGAGGCAGTACGCTCTCGTAGAACTCATCGTGGGTGATGATAATGTAGTCAGCGGCGTTGGTCGGCGATCTCAGGTCTGAGGGTTGATCCATGACCATAGCTGCGGGGGTCTTCCTTTGGGCCGAGGTCAAGGCGAGGTAGCGGGCCTGCTCCTCGATGGTGTCTTGGAACCTCACGGTGTAGGTGCCATCGGCTGGTTCGATCACAGGATCAACCACGCGCACCACGTTGGCCGGATCAGTGATGTCGAAAATGGAGACGTCGCTCTCACTGAAATTGGTCACCACGAACTGGTAGGTTCCACTTCCCTGCTGCCGGAATTCGAGGTGGTCATTCTCGGTCACGAAGGTGTCCCAGTAGTTCACCTCGAACCAATTGAGGTAGATGCTATCCACCCCAGCCCCTGTATCGCCCACGGATTCAACGGTGAGCGTGTTGATGCCCTCGGCGAGAACCGACTGGGGCACCCTCGCCTCATGCTGATACTTGATCTGCCCATCCCACAGCGCATCATCGAGCTCCACGCCGTTCAAGGCAACCCTGGTGTGATGATCCGGGTTAACCCCATAGTCGTCCGTTCTCCCCCTCAGTCCAACCCGTAGGGTGGCGTCTTTCCCCTCCTCAGTCGTGAGGTGGTGAAGATCAAAGGTGAGCGTGGTCCCCGTTGGCGCTTGCAAAGGCCCCTGCCAGAACCAATGGTCCTGCCCCGCCCCGTTGGGGATGTTTTGCCAATAGACGTGATCTTCCTCCGCATGCAGGGTAGTGTAGAACGAGGACGGTGTGGGATGAACTCCAGCAAGGCCCCCGTATCTCTCGGCCAGGCGTAAAC
>CAYGQI010000250.1:0-2489 GCA_964351925.1 uncultured Anaerolineales bacterium
CGGGCCGGGCTGGCCTCCATCGCGCTGATCTTCGTGGCGGGCAACGGCATGATCCTGGGATACATCTCCACACAGACGGAGGTCCAGCTAGTCATCAACGACCGCCCCTTCACGGTGCGAACTCACCAACCCACGGTCGGAGCCCTGTTGGAGGAACTGCACCTGCCTCTCGCCCCCGAGGACATCGTTTTGTCTCCTCTGGACGCGGCCCTGGCAGAAGGCGGCCAGATCGCCATCCGCAAGGCCCTGCCCGTCACGCTGCGGGCCGACGGACTCGAACTCCAGTTGCGCACACACTCCCACACGGTCGCGGATTTCATGCGCGAGGCGGGGATTACCCTCGACGGCCACGATCGCGTCACCGTGGAGGGCGAAGATGTCCAGCCCGATTCCCCCCTGACAGCCAGCACCCTATACGCTGCGAGCGGGAAGGATCCATCGATCCTCTGGCTCCAACCTCCACTCCAGATGGAGATCCTCCGCGCTGTGCCGATCTCCGTACACGATGGGGCGGTCCCCATCACCGTATTGACCACGGCACCCACGGTCGGGCAAGCCCTGTTCGATGAAGGCATAGTCGTCTACCTGGGCGACGGAGTGACGCCTACCCTGGGAACTCAGACCTCGGCGGGCATCCAGGTCTACATCCAACGCTCCAAACCCCTGGTGATCCTGGCCGACGATCGCCGCATCAAGACCCGCACTCAAGGCGACACGGTGGCCCAAGCACTGACACAGGAATCCATCGAGCTGGTGGGAAGGGACTACACCATCCCTGACCAGGGGACCGAGGTCTACGACAACGTGACCGTTCAGGTCATCAGGGTGCAAGAGCAGGTGGTGCTGGAAGAGGAACCCATTCCCTTCGAGACCGTCTGGCAAGCGGACGCCGAGTTGGAGCTGGACAGCCAGCGACTGGACCAGGTGGGCGCCGCGGGTGCCAAGAGACGTCTGGTGCGCATCGTCTACGAGAACGGCCAGGAGACGGAACGGGTAATAGAGGAGGAATGGGTAGAAGCTCCGCCCGCCACAGAGATGATCTCCTACGGCACCAAGATCGTGCTCCGCGAACTACAAACCCCGGACGGGGTGTTCACCTACTGGCGGCATTTCAGGGCCTACGCCACGGCCTATACCGCCTCCACCTCCGGCACACCGCGCGATGCGCCCTGGTGGGGCAGGACCTACACGGGGATGCCCGCTCGCAAGGGGGTCATCGCTGTTGACCCGGACGTGATCCCCCTCGGCACCTGGATGTATGTGCCCGGGTATGGGAAGGGCCTGGCGGCCGACAAGGGCGTTAACGGGAAGCACATCGACCTGTGCTACGATGATGACAAGTGGCCCCCGCCTTGGCACTGGTTCGTGGATGTCTACCTGCTGACACCGGTGCCGGCTGCCGAGAGGATCCACTGGGTCCTACCTTCCTACCCCCGCGAGAGATGATCGAGTCGGAGGTCGGCCCGCCCCAACTATCGTCGGTGAGCAGGCTGCTCAGAGAGCATGGCATTAAGCCCCGCAAAGGGCTCGGCCAGAACTTCCTGGTGAGCGAGCGGCTCCTGGAGAGCATCATCGCCGCCGCCGACCTGGACGGCAAGGATACGGTCCTGGAGGTAGGCGCCGGACTGGGAGCATTAAGCTCCCGCCTGGCCCAGAGTTGCGGCCGCGTGGTCGCCCTGGAAGTCGATGGGCGTCTTCTGCCCCTCCTGCAAGAGACGCTGGCCCCGTTCCCCAACGTCCAGGTTGTCCGTGGAGACATCCTGGCCATGGAGCCCGGCGACCTGGTCTCCCCGCCCTACAAGGTGGTGGCCAACCTTCCCTACTACATCACATCAGCGGTCCTGCGCCACTTCCTGGAGGCGCGGGTCAAACCATCTCTCATGGTGGTGACGGTGCAGCGCGAAGTAGCCCAACGGATCGTGGCTGGTCCGGGCCAAATGAGCCTGCTGGCGGTCAGCGTCCAGTTCTACGGCCGCCCCAGGATCGTCGCCAAGGCTCCACCCGGAGCCTTCTATCCTTCTTCCGGGGTCACCTCAGCCGTGCTGCGCATTGACCTCTACGCATCGCCCCCGGTGGAGGTGGCCGACGTGGAGAGGTTCTTCGAGATCGTGCGCGCAGGGTTCTCTCAGCGGCGAAAGCAACTGCGCAACTCTCTTTCCCAAGGTTTGGACCTGCCGGCGGACGAGGTCGTGCAAGCGCTGCGGCGAGTGGGCCTCCAGGAGACGCAGCGAGCCCAGGAGCTGAGTATCGACCAGTGGGCACGGCTGTCGCGAGAACTGGGCTCAGAGGACTGACGGCGGGGGGATGAGCTAGCGGACCTGGCTTTCCCTCCGGGGGCATGCCACCTGGAGCGCTCCTGGCAGTACGCTGAACCTGGCCGGTGTGCGGCCCAGCAACTCTCCGTCCAGACTCAGGCTCACCGGCTCCTCAGCTTCCACTGCAACTTCTCGCACCTGGAAGTACTCTCCCTTGGCGTGCTCGATGTGGGT
>CAYGQI010000251.1:0-2476 GCA_964351925.1 uncultured Anaerolineales bacterium
GCCCTTAGACACGGAAACACTTCTTCCGTTGTCGCCCAAGAACGGGAACAGGTAAGAGAGCAGCAGTCCGGGCTGTTTGATGAGGAGCCGGAAATCGATCTTGGCCGCTTTCTTTTCAGCATTCAGGCTGGGAACTGTCATCAGTACGAAGGCAAAGCACAAAACTACGGCAACTGCTTTAAAATGAGACTTTTTCATCTCGGCCTCCTTGCCGAAGCTATCTCTGCCTTGGGGAATGATTAAAGAAAGAAAAAGAAGAAATTGGGAAATAAATGTAGTTCTTCAGTCATTCTCATCCAAGGCGCACTACTAATCTAAGAAAAATAGACAGGAAAGTCAAGCAGATTTTTAAGAAAAAAACCTCTAAATCATTTAAAAAAAATACGATAGATATTAGTATACATTATATTGTGTTGATGGAATTCCTTAAACAAGATGTGGGGCTAAATGTGACTTTTGTTGAAAAATGAAGAATCAAAATCTTAAATAAAACCGTCTCATCATTCTTTTTTAAAGAAATAATTGATTTCCCATTCTGCTGTTTGAGGGGAATCCGAACCATGGACCGCGTTTCTTTCCACGGAAAAGCCGAACGCATGCCTCAGAGTCCCCGGCTTTGCCAAAGACGGGTCGGTGGCTCCCATGACCAGGCGCCAATGCGATATCGCGTTTTCGCCTTCCAGCACCATGACCACGACTTCCCCGGAAGACATGAAGTCCGTCAAGCTGCTGTAAAATGACTTGTCCTTATGGACAATATAGAATCCTTTGGCAGCATCTTTTGTCAGATGGACCATTTTCATTCTTTCGATTTTAAACCCTTCGTCTTCAATCCTCTGAATGATCTTGCCGATATTGTTCTTTTTGACGGCATCGGGCTTAATGATCGCAAGCGTTTTCTCGCTCATAATGACTCCTTCTCTTGGTGTTGATCATTCATTCATATATCCAATTCCCGACTCCGAGTCAACCCGCATTCATGCCCGGATTGACAGCCGCGACCCTCGCATTTACAATGGGCTTTCATGTCGAAAGAAAACGAAAATTATCAACGACTCAAAAAATATTGTCTCGACCTTGGGATTTCCCTGTTTGGTGCGGCCGATATCATAAAAGTCAGGGACGAGTTTCGTTTGGCCGATTCGATAAAAACAAGGTTTCCTTGGGGGATTTCGCTCGGAAAAAGAGCGGCGGATGCCGTCCTGGAAGACATCAAGGACCAGCCGACGCCGCTCTATTTTCATCACTACCGCCAGCTCAATTTTTTTCTGGACCGGGCCGCCTTTCTTCTCACATCCCATATACAGGAACTCGGCTTCAGTGCGCTCCCAATTCCAGCCTCCCAGATTATCGACTGGGAAAAACACCAGGCCCATGTTTCTCACAAAAAAATCGGCTTGTTGGCCGGCTTAGGCTGGATTGGGCGCAACAATCTCCTGGTCAATCCGAAGCTCGGGTCCAGGTTCCGCCTGGTGACTGTGTTGACGGACCTCCCGCTGGAGGCCGATCAGGCCATAGAAGGATCCTGCGGAGAATGCAGACGATGCCTTCTGCCTTGTCCAGCCCAGGCCATTAAAGAAAATCCTGCCGATTTTGACCACCTCCGTTGCTATGAAAAACTTGATGAATTCCGGAAGAAACGCATTGTCAGCCAGCACATATGCGGCGTGTGCGTAAAGGCATGCCCCGGACCCGCCGGCAGCCTTCAAACAAAAAAAAGCGGGCCCCATGCCCCTTCGGACACGCCATCCGTTTGACATTTTCTCCATGCCCCTGTAATATTCTTAGACAGAATGGGGGAACGTCAAGAGCCGAACAAATTTCCATTTATTGTGTCTCTCCTCGTCGGCCTGGTTGTCATAGTCATCAGCGTCTACGGATTTTCCCTGCTTCGGGACCGACCCGGCATCCCCAAGGACATCGAAAGACATCAAATTGTCAGAATCGACGGCTTCGACATTCAAGCTAAGCGAGATGAAGATTTCGCCCTTAGAAACAAGAAAATCGGCGACTCGGCGGAATTCTATTTAAAAACCGACGGCAAGATCGAGAAAAAGGTCGTGCCGGTCGTCCCCTATTATACCCGGGCGAGTTTTCCCCTCATCTATTTTATTATAGGCCTGTGTTGCCTTTCCATCGGGATCGCCGTCTTCTGGCTGAGGCCCCAGGATCTTAAAGCCCGCATTTTTTACTGGACGATGTTGGCTTTTGCTCCTGCCGTTATTATCAGCGGAGACGACTATTGCCTCAGGCAGGAATGGCCGAGCTTCATGCCCTGTCTGCTTTTCATTTTAGGCTATGCCTTGGCTCCGGCTTGTATGATGTATTTCTCCCTGGCTTTCAGCAAAGGCAAACACAGGCTGAATCGCTTTGTCATTTTCATTCCGGCGCTCCTCCTCGGCGGTGTCCAGGAGTCAACATTCCTCTATGCTTTCGTTAAACCTTCTTACCCAGTCTTTAGATTTTACCATGCCAT
>CAYGQI010000252.1:0-2467 GCA_964351925.1 uncultured Anaerolineales bacterium
GTCGCAGGTACTTCAGAGGAGGTCGCTTCACGTGTTTGGTGGTACCGCCGACGGGCACGACGCTGATGGAGCCATCGATTTCCAGAACTGCCATTTCGACGTCACTCAGTTCGGCAACACCGTGTTCGCGCAAGGCAGCCTCCAACGTATCCTGGTCCAGTCCCTCACGCCGCAGATGATCGGTGATCACCTCGCCGCGCAGTACCAGTACGGTCGGCGACCCTTCGACGACGCGGCGGAGTGCAGGCCAGCGAAGGCGAAGGCGGGCCACCAAGGCGTTGAGCACCAATAGCACCGCGGCCGCCAGCAACCCGCCGCTGAGCGACGTGTCTGGCCCCACCATGGCATTCTGCACCGCGTTGGCTATCAGAAGCAACACCACCAGGTCGAACACCGTCATCTGGCCAATCTCGCGCTTCCCTGCAAGCCGCAGTCCCAGAAGTATGACCAGATAGACGACAGCCGTTCTCAACACAATGTCCCAGGCAGGTAACGCCAGGCTCCACATCTCACCCACCCCCTGTCTCATCTTGAGGATAGAAACAACCACCGGGAGTCCGATGTATCAGGACCTGGTCGGGGCCACGCGACCGGCGCAGACAAGCACTACGGGCACTCCCGCAACTGCCCGCAGGGGATTGCCAGGTGCGACCACCACTCTCACCTCATGGCGCACACCAGACCCAAAACCGGCTGGGCTGTGCCGTTCGACTGTCGCCAGTTGGACTAGCCGCGGAGGATCCGGCGAAGGGTATCGGCGCTAGCCTCAGAGGTCACCGCAACGACATGATCGCCAACCTGCAATTCAGAGTCACCATAAGGGATGATAGCCTGATCCCCGCCGCGAATCACGAGAGGAAAGATGCAGTCATCGGGGATGCCTAACTCCCTCAAGGGGCGACCAGCCGCGGGAGATCCAGGCGGGATTTCCAGTTCGACGAAACTGACGCCCACATTCTTGAGCGACAGAAGATGGACCAGCGGCTGAGCTGGTATGACTCTCTCTATCTGAGAGAGAATAAGCTCAGTGCTGGACACGGTCACGTCGATGCCCAGTCTGCGGAAGATCTTCTCATTCTTGGGATTGTTGAGGCGGGCAACCGTGCGCGCCACGTTAAACTTCTGCTTGGCCACCTGGCAGACCACGAGATTGTCCTCATCGTCGCCCGTCACTGCCACTACGACATCAGCGCGCCCCATGCCGGCCTCTTCCATAGTGGATGCCTCGCAGCCATCACCTTGCATCACGTTGACGCCCAGTTCGTCGGAAAGAGCCCGGCAGCGCTGTGCATCCTGCTCGATGATGAGGACCTCTTGCGTTTCCTCCACGAGAAACTTGGCGAGGTAGTAGCCGACCTTCCCCCCACCGACCACGATCACATACATGGCTCGCCTCCCGACCCCCGGCCTTCCAGGGACTCTCTGATGTGGTTCGCCTGCCAGACGGTGGCGCAGATGGTTTCCAGCCCCAGGGAACGGTAGATCTCCTCACGCAAGGGGTCCTCGACGCGACAGATCACCTTAGGCACTCCGAAGATCTCCTTCGCCACCTGGGCAGCCATCACATTGGTGTTGTCTCCGCTGGTCACGGCCACCACTGCATCGGCCTCCTCTATGCCAGCGCGAAGCAGCACATCCTCGTCAATCCCTGTGCCCAACACGACCTGACCCGCGAAATCCGAACCCAGACGCCCAAAAGAGGCGCTGTCTTTGTCCACGACGGTCACTTGATGGCCGTCTGCCAGCAACAAACGAGCCAGTTGAGCACCTACCCTCCCGCAACCCACGATCACTACTCTCACTGTCCCTCCCCGCTCTCCGATAGCACCTCGACCTCCACCCCCTGTTTGACCATCCAGGCCAGACCCTCTTGGAGCTCGTGGGCCTCGCCTCGCACCGCCAGCAAGAGCACTCCCCGTTCGGCATCCACTTTGGCCTCCAGGATGTTGGTCAACAGGTGGAAGTCGCTTATCAACCCGTAGATCAGTGGCCGATCCAGCAGGCGCTGTGGATACCTTAGTCTGACCTTTCGTTCAATGATCATTTCCTCTCCCACCCGGGCTATGGGACCTCTGAGCCACTACCACTATCTCGGGACCTTGGACAGTATGACCTCGCACCCCGCCCTGCGCATGACCTCCTGTGCGGTACGGCTCATCCCCTCCGCTGGCCGTGCACGGCCAGCTCCAGCTGCCATCACAATAGCGTCCACCGTCTCTTCCTCGGCGACACGCAGGATGCCGCTCCAGGCATAGCGGTGAGGAAGCATCTTCGTTCTGACCGGCAGGCCATGCTGTTCCACGATAAAACGGGCTGTTCGCAGCACCGCCTCCCCGCTGGACTCCTCCGCCGGCACCGGAGACCCCAGGGAGAGCGTGAAGGGCACCTCTATCACATAGGCGAGAATGATCTCCGCCTTCTGCGGTGCTCCCAGACGACAGGCCAGTTCCACCGCCCGTTCCGAGGC
>CAYGQI010000253.1:0-2421 GCA_964351925.1 uncultured Anaerolineales bacterium
TGGCTCGTCTTCGTCCGCTATGCCGGCCTTGTAGACCTTGGTGTGGTGGAACTGCTCTTCCGCCGTGCGGATGCTGGGTAGATCGGGAAGCAGCAGGCCCCTCTTGAACGGGTTGGCCAGCGATTGCACGATCAGCCCATACCGCTTCGGGTCGAGTTGGTCCAGGCTCTCAATCGGCTCCGGCGTGGTGAGGACGTCTACGGAGATCTCCAGGTCCTTCAGTTCCTCAGGGCCGATGGGGGGGAATCGCGGGTCCCGTGTGGCAGCGGACACGGCATTCTCGATCACCTCCTCTGCCACGTTCGTTTGCCGGGGCTCGATGGTGCCGATACAGCCTCTCAACCGACCCTTCTTCTTGATAGAGACGAAGACACCACCCTGCTGCTTCATCTCCGGAGACAGCTCGTCTTCCGGCGGCGACGGCGGAACCCGCCTGTTACGCACGTACTCCTCTATCGTCTCCCGGGCCAGCTTGACCAGAGGATGGGAGTTGGACATGGTCCTGCCTACCTTCCGTTTCCCGCGCACTGCCGCGCTTCCATTCTACACCACCGTCCATGTCCTGTCAATGCCGCGGCTTGACGTGCCCAGAACACAGTGCCTGGCATTCCAGCGTCTGTCGCAGCAGACAGAAGCTCAGCCTCAGAGAGCAACACCGCTCTCGAGGAGGCGCGGCGCCACGCCAGCCTTCAGGCTGAACACAGGGGATGGAGGGCCCAGCCTACGCGCCCGAGGGTCAAGCGATGCTTCCACCCAACCCTTAACGGTTGGGTATCGGGAAGACGGGCCCAGTCCAGGATCGGTGCCAGGGGAGAGCTTTCTCGGACCCCGAGTGGTTTGTCCCAACCTGGGAAGCGTGCTACACTTTTGTGCTCTGAGGTCCCTCAGGGCAGCGTGCGCTGGCAGCGATCGGTGGGAGGCAGCGTATGGCAAACAAGCGCCGCCGCTGCCGGACGCACGGGGAAATTCAATCGTTATGACCGATGGATCATCGTCACAGGAGACCGCCAGCAAAGAGGCATTTCCCGAGCGCACCTCACTCCGCGGCACAGTTGGCCAGGCGAGCTGGCAGCAGACCTTCGCAGCCCTGAAATACCCCAACTACCGTCTGTGGTTTTGGGGCCAGATGGTCTCACTGTTCGGCACCTGGATGCAGAGCACCGCTCAGGGCTTCCTGGTCTTTCAGTTGACGCACTCGCCGGCCTACCTGGGCTACGTGGGTTTTGCGGCAGGCCTGCCCTCGTGGGTCTTCATGCTGTACGCAGGGGTAATCGCCGACCGCATGTCCCGCCGCACCCTGCTGGTCATCACCCAGACTTGCATGATGGTGCTCGCCTTTATCATCGCGGGACTTACATTTCTGGGCCTGGTCCAGCCTTGGCACATTCTAGTGCTGGCCCTTGTCCTGGGCGTGGCAAACGCCTTCGACGCGCCGGCGCGCATGGCTTTCGTGCTGGAAATGGTCGAGCGGGAGGACTTGACCAACGCCATCGCCTTGAATTCGGCCATGTTCAACTCGGCACTGGTGGTGGGGCCGGCCGTAGCCGGGATTACTTATGCCGCCTTTGGCCCTGCCTGGTGCTTCACCCTCAACGGCTTCTCGTTCATCGCGGTCATCGCCGCCCTGCTGGCAATGAGGCTCAGACCCCAGGTCGTGGCGCGTAGGCGGGCCTCGACTCTGACGGATCTGAAGGAGGGCCTGCGCTACGTGGCCTCGCAGCCCCTGATCCGCACGCTTATCAGCCTGGTAGGCACAACCGCGCTCTTCGGCATGTGCTTCGTCCCCTTGATGCCGGCCTGGGCCGTCACCGTCCTCGGCGGCAACGCCACAACTAACGGCCTACTGCAGTCGGCACGCGGCGTGGGCGCCCTGAGCGGTGCCCTCCTGATCGCGTCCCTCGGTCGATTCAGATTCAAAGGAAGACTGTTGACCTTCGGCACTTTTGCTTTTTCGATCATGCTGCTGGCTTTTGCCTTCGTACGCTGGCTGCCGCTGTCCTTGCTCACACTCGCCTGCGCCGGCACAGCGTACATCCTGCTCCTGAACCTGGCCAACGGCTCCGTGCAGACCCTGTCGCCGGACGCCCTCCGTGGGCGCGTGATGAGCGTCTATAGCCTGATCTTCTTTGGCTTCATGCCGATCGGCGCCCTGCTGGCCGGATCCTTCGCCCAGCACTTCGGGAGTCCGCTGACGGTGATCCTGGGCGCGCTCGTCTGCCTAGTTGTCGCCACCCTCACCTGGGTGTTCGTGCCAGACTTGCGGGCCCTGCAATGAGGGAGCGGCCGCGCCAGAAGCCGGCACAGCCGCCATACCACCGTGCCCAGGCCCCTAGGGGAAGCAAGAGGCCACATCGAGGGTGTGGAAGAACGGCACACAAACCCTCCCGGAGGGTCGCGGGTGCAGCGGTGAAGGCACTGGGA
>CAYGQI010000254.1:0-2397 GCA_964351925.1 uncultured Anaerolineales bacterium
TTCTGCTTCAACGAGGCCTACTCACAGCTCTACGGGGGCAAAGGAAGGCGCACGCGCCGGCGGAGTGTCGACAACGTGATTGAGGAGCTGCGGGAGGTGCGAGAGAAGTACCCTCTCGACTTCGTGATGTTTCTGGATGACACCTTCATCGTCAACAAGAAATGGCTTCAGGAACTGGCTGAGCGGTACAAGGAGGAGGTGGGTCTGCCCTTCTGGTGCCAGGTACGGCCCAACCTGGTCACCGAAGAGAAGGTGGCCATGTTCAAGGACATGGGCTGTGTGAGCGTCAGTTTCGGGCTGGAAACGGCCAACGATGAGCTCCGCTACGAGATCCTCAACCGGCACGTCACTCGGGAGCAGATCCTGAGGGCCTGCCGTATCCTCCGGGAGTACGGCATCAAGTACTCCACCAACAATATGCTGGGGTTGCCCACGGGGGGGCTGGAGACGGACGTGGAGACCATGGACCTCAATATCGAGTGCCGGGCCGACTACGTCAACGTCTTCCTCTACCAGCCTTATCCCAAGACCAAGCTGGGGGAGATGGCCCTGCGCGAGGGTCTGATGAGGGGCACCTTCGACGACCTCAGCGGCTCCGTGACGCAAGACACGGTCATCAAGTTCAGCAGCGAGATGGAGGCGCGACAGATAGAGAATCTCCAGAAGCTGCTGAGCGTGACGGCGGAGTTCCCCTTTCTCAAGTCTCTGGTGCTGCAACTGATCAAACTGCCGCCCAACGCTTTGTTCTGGCTGGTATATAAGGGTTGGAAGGGGTACGCTATTAGCAGACGCATCTATCCGGTAAGGATGACGCTCAGGGAATGGTTTGGCGCGCTTCTACAGTTCATGCGGATCAGGACTCAGTAGGAGGAGGCTGGCCATGAGACTGCTCAACTGCCAAAAGACGAAACCGATTGTGGTCCTCTTCGTCAGTGTGTTGGTGGTGCTGGTCATGTTGGAGGCATCTGCCGGTCTGGTGGGCGCACAGGGCACCACCGCCATGGTGTGGGAGGGCAGGCTGATCAGCGATATCAGCGAGCTGTCCTTGGGGGGCACCATCATACGCGTCTCCATCCAGGGCGTCAAGGGGCTGCCCATAGAGGTCAGCTCCACCACCGGCGGGTGGACGACCAGCCTGCTCAGTGGATCCAAGCCCGAGCTAGGCCCCTACTCCGCCGAATTCGCTGGTCTGATGCCGGGCCGGTACATCATCGCTCCTCAGGGTCTGGGGGCGACGGTGACTGTGGACGCGGATGGCAGTGACATCATCGTAGTCGAGTTTGTCCAGGTGTCCGGGCAGGTGGCCCCTACGCCTACTCCCACTGCGCTGCCAAGGTGGGAGGCCAAGATCTTGTCCAACACACCCAACATGGACCTGGCTGGTTCGGTGTTGCGGGTTTCCGTTGTCGGGGAGGTGGGACTCCCGGTGGAACTGGCGACCCTGGGAGAGTGGAAGACCACTGGCTACACGGGCACCAAGCCGGAGTACGGCGATTACGTGGTGGAGTTTGCTGCCCTACAGCGGGGCACTTACATCATCCGGCCGCAGGGAGTCGATACACAACTCCAGCTCTTCCTCGATGGCAAGAGCTACGTCTTCGTGGAGTTCCGGCGCCGCGAGGGATACACACCGCCTGCTGCGCCGACTCCCACGAGCACTCGGTCACCCCAGCCCACGCAGCCTGCCCAGCCAGCTCCGCCGGTGACCACGGTTACCGCCACTCCTCCGGTGGCGACGGGCACGGCATCGGCTGCCCCATCACCAGCGCCCACGGCCGTCACGGTGTGGACCGGACAGGTGCTGAGCAACACCAGTCAACAACAGGATGGTGGCTACTTGTCCAGTATCCAGGTGGTGGTGGAGGGGATGAAGGGGTTGCCCGTAGAGGTGAAAGCTGGTGGGTGGACGGCGACGGCGGTCACCGGCACCAAGCCAGACTGTGGTGATTTCTGCCTGGAGTTTGGAGGCCTTTCTCCCAGTCTATACACGATTATGCCCAGTGGCCTGGGGGCCAGCGTGGATGTCGTGGTAGAGGGTGGAGGACTGGCGCTGGTGAAGTTCACCTCTCAACTGATCATCCCGGCTGGAGCCGCACCTGCGGCCACGGTCACGCCCAGTCGTGCGGTCTCTTCCCCCACCCAGGTAGTGACGTCACCGGTGGTGCAGACAATGCCTACCGGGACTCCCGCCCCGCAGATGGTCTGGGCCGCCCGGACTCTGTGGAACACCAGTGGTGCGACCCCTACCGGGGCGTTCTTCTCGGCCATCCAGGTCTCGGTTCAGGGCTTGAAGGGGCTGCCGGTGGAGATCAGGTCGGGAGGATGGAACGCCACGGCGCTCACAGGGACCAAGCCTAGCTGCGGGGAGTTCTGTCTGGAGTTCGGTGGGCTTTCAGG
>CAYGQI010000255.1:0-2392 GCA_964351925.1 uncultured Anaerolineales bacterium
TGTTCGCAAGTCAGGCCGCCATCGCTATCGAGAACGCACGTACCGTTGCCGCCACTGTGCAGCGGGTAAGCGAGCTCGCCGCTCTGCGTGAGATCAGTCTGCAACTCACCCACTCCCTGGATCTAGCCACGGTGCTCGACACCATCGTCACCAGCGCCGTCAGACTGGTCCAGGCCAGCGATGCCCACATCTTCCTCCGTGACGAAGAGAGACAAGAGTTCGTTTTCGGATCCGGGGCCTGGGCCGCAGGACAGGCCAAGCTTCTGATCACGAAGGTTCGAGAAAACGGTCTCACCGCCACGGTAGCCAAAAGGGCCGAGCCCGTGGTCATCAACGACGCCAGAAACCATCCTCTTTTTCGGGATGTGACAGACGAAGGCAAACTCATGGAGGCTATCGCCGGCTTCCCTCTCAAGCGGGGGAACAAGGTGCTGGGCGTATTCAATGTGGCCTTCCTGGAACCCCACACCTTCGACCATGACGATTTGCGCGTGCTCACGCTGCTGGCTGACCAGGCAGCCATCGCCATTGAGAATGCCCGTCTCTACCAGGAGACGGACCGCCGGCTGAAGGAAAGCCAGACCCTCCAGGAGACCTCGCGCCTGATAAGTTCTTCCCTCGAACCGGGCGCGATCCTGCAAACGGTCGTGGAGACGCTGGCTTCAGCCTTCGGTTACGACATGGCTAGCATATACACCAGGGAAAGGGACGGGTTGCGGCTCGGCGCTCAAGTGGGCTATGACCCCGCGCGAGCCCTCGATTTCATACCCCTGGACAAAGGGATCATCGGTCGTGTCGCCCGTACCGGTGAGGCAGAGTTCCTGCCCGATGCCTCAGGGGATCCCGACTACCTCGCGGCTGCCTCGGGCATCGTCTCAGAGATTACGGTGCCCATCAAAAAGGACCACGAGGTGCTTGGTGTACTCAACGTCGAGTCCAGCGCTGCCTCCGCCCTCACCACATCCGACCTCACTCTCATTTCATCGCTGGCCCATCAGGTGAGCGTGGCTATCCAGAATGCGCAACTCTATCAGGCCGCCCAGCGGGAACTGATCGAACGGAAGCGCGCGGAGGAGGCGTATCGTGCCGTCGTCGATCACTCCCTGCAAGGCATTTTGGTCCTTCAGGACAGCAGGATCGTCTTCGCCAACCAGGCTGCCGCTGACATCGTCGGCTCTTCCCCTGAAGAACTGCTCGCCCTATCGCCCGAACAGGTCAGAGATTTGGTGCACCCGGCCGACCAAGAGTTCGTTTGGGGTCGTTTTCGGGATCGGCTGGCAGGCAAGGTGGTACCCCCTCGCTACGAGTATCGCGCCATCCGCAGGGACGGCAGGGTGATCTGGGTGGAGATGTTCTCGAATCTGGTCGAATACCTGGGGCGACAAGCTGTGCAGGCAGCCATTATCGACATTACGGAGCGGAAGCGCGCTGAGGAAGCACTGCGCCAGAGCGAGGAGAAATTCCGCACGCTCTTCGAGGACTCGCGAGACGCCGTGTACATTACCACGAGAGCCGGCGATTTTGTGGACGTCAACGATTCGTTTCTGGCCCTTTTTGGCCTCACCAGGGACGAGTTGGCACACATGAAGGCCAGCGACCTGTATGCCCAACCTGAAGATCGTGGGGGCTTCCAGGCGGAAATAGAAGAGCACGGAGCCGTCCGAGACTACGAGCTTCGGCTCAAGAAGAGAGATGGCACCATCATAGACACGTTGCTGTCGACCACGCTGTGGCGGGCCGATGACGGCGCGACTCTCGGATACCAGGGTATCATCCACGACATCACCGAGCGCAAACGGGCTCAGGAGGAGCTACAGCGAAGCTACGTGGCGTTGAGGACTGCCTTGGGGGGAACGGTCAAAGCCCTGGCAGCATTGGGAGAGATCAGGGATCCGTACACCGCAGGCCATCAGCAGCGGGTGTCCTGGCTGGCCTGCGCCATCGCGGAGGAAATGGGCCTTCCTGAGGAGCGAATACAGGGGATCCGCTGGGCTGGGCTGGTGCACGACATCGGCAAGATCCAGGTGCCCGCCGAGATTCTCAGCAAGCCCACGAAACTCACCGACATCGAAATGGAGCTGATACGGGCCCACCCTCAGAATGCATACGACATCCTCTGCTCGGTGGAGTTCCCCTGGCCTGTCGCCGACATTGTCCTGGAACATCATGAGAGGCTCAATGGCTCGGGTTATCCACAACGGCTTGTCCAGCCACAGATCCTCCAGGAGGCCAGGATCCTCGCCGTGGCGGACGTGGTTGAGGCCATGGCCTCCCACCGTCCCTACCGGCCAGCCCACAGTCTGCAGGAGACCGTGGATGAGATCGTTGACCACGCGGGTTCTCTGTACGATGCCGACGTGGTGCAGGTCTTTTTGGCGCTACTGAAGGACGC
>CAYGQI010000256.1:0-2391 GCA_964351925.1 uncultured Anaerolineales bacterium
TTCGAGCAGAGTCTGAGTGTGGCCGCGCTCGTAGGAGCGGTCGATCTGCTCATCGCTCTGGGCGTATCCTACATCACCTCAGCTCAGACGGCCTTCCCCCTTGAGGACGACACAGCATGAATCTGCTCCTTCTGATCTTTCTCCCGCTGGGCGTCGCCGGGCCGGTCTACCTCCTGAGGCGCTACTGGACCATGGCCGTCGCGCTCTCTCTGGCTGCGGTGGTGATACTGGCGACCATCTGCTTGCGCACGCCCCTGGGTGAGCCGTCTTATCTGTTGGGGCGGGAACTGATCCTGGATGATCTCAACCGGTTCTTCCTGCTCCTGCTCTATGTGTTGGCTGGCCTGATGATCATCTACGCCTGGCGGGAGCCCCAGGGATGGGCGTTCTGTTCCTGTCTATTGGCTATCCTGGGGCTCCTCAGCGGGGCGATCATGATCAGTACCTTCCTCCTCGCGGTCTTCCTCCTGGAGATCGCAGGCCTGATCTTCGTGTTCATGATCCACGGAAGCCGTCCTGCGCCTGCGGGGGCGGCCGTGGGGTACCTGGTGGCGCTGGTGGTGGCGGCCCCGTGCCTGTTGCTCCTGGCGTGGTTCGTGGACAGCTATGTTCTACGTCCAGAGGACGTACTCCTGATTCGATTCGCGGTCATCGCCCTATCCATCGGTTTTGGGATCCTGCTGGCGGCAGCGCCCTTCCACTTCTGGTTGCCCGCAGTAGTGCAGGGCGCACCCGCCATGGCAGGTGCGTTGCTCATCTGCCTCTTCGGTCAGACGAGTCTCGCTCTCCTGATCGCCGCGCTTCACAGCAATCCCTGGCTGGCCACCGACGCGCCCACTCTATCCGTCATCTCCGCGTCGGGGCTGTTGACAGCAGTGATCGGAGGGGTGTTAGCCTTCGCGCAACGGCAGCCGGGTCGGCTGCTGGCGTACGCGGCCATCAGCGACATGGGGTTCGTGTTGGTGGGAATAGGTACGGGATCGCTTCCGGGCCTGACCGCAGCTCTGGCACACTCGGTGAATCGGTGCCTCATGGTGCTGTTGGTGGCCATGAGCCTGGGCGCACTGGGCACCGGCCTCGAGCAAGGGTGGGGTTCCTCGCTGCGGCAGGCGCTCAGGCGTGCGCCAGGAGGCGTTTTGGGCTACATCGCTGGCGGCCTGGCATTGGGGGGCTTCCCGCTTCTCAATGGGTTCGCCACCCGTTGGCTGGTGTACAGGTCTCTTACCGAGCAGGATGCCCTGTTCCTGGGCGCCCTGGTCGTGTCTGGAGTCGGCGTGGTGCTGGGATATGTGCGCTCGTTCTCCATGCTGGTTCATGGTTCAGCGGACACAAGTGAGGGACGTGAGCCCCTGGTGGTTACCGTAGTCATCCTGTCGCTGGCGAGCCTCTGTCTGCTTCTCGGGCTTGCTCCTGGGTTGCTGGTAACTCATCTCCACGACATACTACAGGGGATAACGCTCGCAGGTCCGGGCGCATGAAGGTGGTGCAGTGCTTCGCGCGGAAGCACTGCTCGGGGCTTGTGGTTCCTTTTTTCTCAGATGTTCCGGAACGGATCTTGCCATCCACGCCACGTAGCTTCTTCAAGAATCCCGATCTCCGACACAGGAGAAGCATCACCATGGTTCGCTCACTGGCCCGAGATAGCTGGTCTTGCCCAGGGCTGCCCACCCAGGTATAATGAGAGCACCCTAGTCCGGGTGAGGAGCGTCGACGGGCAATGGAGTTTAGTGTCCAGGAGATGCCAGTCGATCTGGCCAAGCAGGGCCTCAAGGTGATGCTGGTAGCGCACCCAGACGCCTGCCGGATCTGTCGGAACCTGCAGGGACGCATCTTCGACCCCCTGGCGGCGCCACCCTTGCCGCTGGAAGGGTGCCTCACGCCGCCCTGCCGGTGCCGGTACGAAGGTTACGATGCACGGTCCGTGGTCTCCAGGCTGTTGAGGGCCGGCGTGAAGGCGGTAAATGAGGAGAGGCTGGATGAGGCTCGAGAGCTGCTATACCAGGTGATCGATCTGGACGAGCGCAACGAGAGAGCCTGGCTGTGGCTGAGTGCAGTGGTGACAGGCATCGATGAGCGCATGCTTTGCCTGGAGAGTGTGCTTTCTATTAACCCCCATCACGAACTGGCGAGAGAGGGTCTTCGCTACCTGCTAATGCAAAGACGTGCATCGGGCACTGGCCAGAGGGCGGCAAGAAAGATAAGGGCAGTCAGAGAAGCCATCGACCAACTGAGGGCCAGTCAGTCTAAGGTAGTAGCTCTCAGGGAAACACCAGCTGTGCCTATGAGGTCTTCGCGAGAGATGATGCCCAGTCGCCCGACGGCCGGCCTACAGCTCGCCACGGGGTCCCCGCTACGGAGGGAAGAGAGACCGCAACCTGCGATGAGCTTTCC
>CAYGQI010000257.1:0-2391 GCA_964351925.1 uncultured Anaerolineales bacterium
GGTGTTCCTGGCCTACGAGGTGAATGGGGAGACCTTGCCTCCGGACCACGGATACCCCGTCAGGCTGGTAGCGAGACACCAGTTCGGCTCCAAGTGGGTCAAGTGGGTGGAGAGGATCGAGGTCTTGGCATAAAGTCGTCTGGGACTCTGCTCCCGCTACTTCCACCGATGGGATCCCGCTTGTCCGGCCGGCATCCCCAGCGTGTTGGATGTGGAACAGGCGAGCCAGGTCCCTTGCTGACCTACTAGCTGGTGCCCTGACAGCTCTTTTCCTCCTGAAGCCCCCCGCAGGTCGCAAGACTTGCGGGGGGCTCTTCTTGGATTCGTGCGCTGCACACATGCGGAGGAATGGATCCCCGCGCTACGGCGAGTAAGCTCCTCAGGGACCCGGTGGGGCGATCACACATCTCCCCGGGCAATGGACGCTCCGAGCCGCGATGAGCCTCGCGCGGTGCACATCCAGCACACACGTTGGGCTTGCCTCATTCTGCCCACGGCACTAGAATGCAAATGCAGACGGCCCAGTCGCCTGCACTGAGCAAGTGCGTCTCGTCCTGGGCTGGCAAAACGGGGAGCAGCGGGCCATGTCCAAGCGGGTTCTTCTGAAGGTCGGCCTCTTGGTCAGCGCCGTTGGGGTGTTCTACAGCGGGCTGATGTTCCTGAGGGTCGTGCCAGGCACGCTCTCCATCAGATTCTGGGACGGTGGTCAGGCAGCCATGAACACCGCTGCGGTCCTGGACATCGCCTGCGGAGGTGTGCTCTTCTATCTGGCCGCCAACGTCCTGCTGGGCGTCGATGTCCGACGGCACGCCAGGAACGCTCTTTTCGTTTGCCTCGCGGCCATGATCTCCGATTGGATCGGCGGCCTGTATGGGATCAGCGCGCTGATCGGCCTCGTTTGTTGCTACTTCCTCATCAGGGAGCCAGGTTGGCGGACCTTGTGATCAATGCGCGCGTAGGCCGCATCAACGCTGGGGGGATGACCTGTGCCTCTCCGCCGGGCGGGGTCCATAGCAATTCCACTCCACTGAACTCGCCTCCGTGGTACGCGTATCTCAGCAGCAGGTCGTGCCACCCGGGTCCCATTTCGACCTCGCCGGCACCACCCCTGGTTCCCTCTCCTCCCACCCCTGCAACTTCAGCTCCATCCAGCCATAGAGTGGCGCTTCCGTTCCGGGGCACAACGTGGAAGCGATAGGAGCCTTCCTCCTCCACCTTCAACTGGCCGCGGCACTCCAAACTGTACGGTTCTCCTTCCAGCTCGGGGACGAAAGAAGATTGCCAGGTCGCTGGCATCCTCAGCAGCGACAGAAGCGGCTGGATACTCTGATCTACGGGCTCACCCTCCCAGTCAGGACCACGAAACACAGAGACCAGGACTCCGTTGACCTCCCCCCCGGGGCTCAGGAACTCCGTAGCCACCACCTCCCTCTGACAACCGGGCACGGTCCACAGGAGTCTCAGCGAGCCTACGTCCTCCAGTCCTAGACACGTTACCCTCAGCCTGTGCCATCCTTTGGCGAGCCGTATCTCCTCTCTATCTCCCGGTTCCGATTCGTCAACTTGGATCTGGCAGAGCCCTGGCGGCTCAATCTCCAGGACGTAGCTCCCAGCTTCAGGCGCGTAGAGGGTCCCCTTCCACTCAGCGCTGAAAGGGAACGGGAGAGGAGGCTCCTCTGTTGACCAATCAAAGGCGAGCTGGCCCTCCTGCCGCACCACCTCCGGCTCAACTCGAGTGCCATCTCCGGAGTAGTACGACCCAGCCAGCCCCTGCGACCTCCTCACCTGCTCCGCTGCCACGTGGGCGGCGACGAAGGTGTACCGATCATACTCTCCCTGGAAGGTCTCTATGTGCGCCTCAGGATAGAAGTACCGGACAACCTCTGCCAGGGCCTCCACATTGTAGGGGGTCACGAAGATGTAGACGAAGTCCTTGTCTCCCTCCTTCCCATGGCTGCGGATCACGTCCAGCACGTCGATACCTCGCTCCCCCGACGCTTCGCGCGCCATCCAGGCAAAATCCATACCCGGAGAGTAGTAGGGATAGTTGGCAAAGAGATAAACATAGTGGCCCTCGTCCAGGGAGGCGATATAGTTGGCGACGGCGGAGATCTCCCTGGTGAACTCGATACGCACAGAATCGGCGTGTATCTCCCGGTGGAAGAAGATGTGGTAGTTGGCGTAGCCCGCGAGCATGAGGGCGGGTAGCAGGAACAGACAGAAGGCCGCACGGCGGGAGACACCGAAGGCCTGCCGGAAGGTGGCCCAGGCACCCTCCAGAAACACCCCGGCGAAGAGAAACAGCACGGGCATCACTCCGGCGAAGCGGTGGCTGCGCAGGTCCACCGTCAGTAGCCCGCCGCCGATGAGGGTGATCAGAAACCAGCTCAG
>CAYGQI010000258.1:0-2374 GCA_964351925.1 uncultured Anaerolineales bacterium
ACCGCTGCCTACTCGCTGAACAATCACTACTTCGTCTCGGAGTACCAGAAGAGCCCCGACTGGAGGGCCCTATCTTCCTACCTCCAAATCGAGACCGGGCCAGGTGACGTCATCGTGCTCAACTACCCAGATCCCACCTTCTCGTACTATTACCACGGAAGAGCTCCGAGCTTCATCCTCCCTCAAGGCTTTCTCTCCCTGGAGATGAAGCAAGAAACCGGACAGAGCCTGAGGCGGCTCGCAGACACGTACGAGCGCATATGGTTCTATCCCTTGACAGATGTCAGGTGGGACAATGAGGGGTTCGTCGAAAACTGGCTGGATCGGCATGCCGCGCTAATCGACGCACGGGACATCTACGGCTTCAGGTGGCTGATCTACACTCCCACCATGGTCTCGCTGGAGGAAGTCCAGTATCTCGTCGACGCTGGCGTGGGAGATGCCATTCTGCTACGGGGATACGACTGCGACCAGTGCGAGAGCGCCGACTCAGGGCCTCTCTCAGTCAAGCCAGGGATCACCCTTCATCTGACCCTCTACTGGGAGGCCACCGACTACATCCAGACCCCTTACTCAGTCTACATCCACCTGGTCGATGCGTCTGGTCGGGTCCTTGCTCAGCGGGACAGTGCGCCACGGGGGGGCGACTTCCCCACACAGGAGTGGATGCCAGGCGACATCATCGTAGATCCCTATTCGATCACGATTCCCTCAGATACTCAGCCCGGCGGGTACACTATGATTGTTGGCATGTACGACCCAGCTACTGGTGAGCGCCTGCCAGTGACCGATGGCGAAGGGTCGTATCTGAGAGACCACGTGACGGTTGCCCGACTCACTGTGGAGTAGTGGGATACCGGTCAGCAGCGACAGCATACGGCACGTGGGCGAGCCAGCGGCGAGGGCACCACGGTCGTCGATCACCCTGCAAGGTTCTGGGTCACTGACGATGCCGGACGCGGCAACCACCACTTGTCGACCAGCGGCACTGATGTCAAGTGGGCCCGTCCGCACCTAGGCCCAGTGACTTGCCTGTGGCAGACCAAGTCAGTATAATGAGCTAAGTCGCAGACCTCCTCGCTGAGGCCACGCTCAAAGTGGAGGCCAGGATGAGGAGAACGGTAGCTAGATGCGTATTGGGATTGACGCCCGACTGGTCCATTATAGCCGCGCAGGTATCGGGCAATACATCGCAGGGCTCGTGGAGGGATTGAGTGAATGCGATGAGGACCACGAGTTTGTCCTTCTGCAGAGTCGGAAGGACAGAACGGTCCTGGCCGACACACCCAACTTCACCAGGAAATCTCTCTGGACCCCCAGCCATCACCCTCTGGAGCAGCTAGTTCTGCCCTTCGAGATCAGCCCCTTACGCCTGGATGTCCTGCATAGCCCTGATTTCATCCCACCCTTCCGACGCGACTACAGGTCGGTAATCACGGTCCATGATCTGGCTTTCCTTCTCTATCCGCATTTCCTCACAGAGGAAAGCGCCCGGTACTATGGTCAGATAGATCGGGCCGTGCGACACGCTGATCACATCGTGGCAGATTCCCTCAGCACCAAGCGGGACATAGTCAACTTCCTCGGCGTGCCGGAAGCCAAGATCACCGTCATCTACGCAGCTGCAAACCGTATCTACCGTCCCATCAAGGACGCGCAACTCCTCGAACAGACGCCCTTGAGTTACGGCCTCGACAGACCGTTCATACTATTCGTCAGCACAATCGAACCCAGGAAGAACCTGCCGACTCTGCTGCGAGCCTTTCGCCGACTTCTGGATCACTACAAGTTGGACGTGAAGCTGGCCGTGGTGGGCGAGCGCGGTTGGTTCTGTGGCGAGGTCTTCGCCGTCGCCGACGAACTGGAGTTGAACGACTCTGTCGCCTTCCTTGGCCATGTGCCCGTGGAGGATCTCGCGGCACTTTACAACGCGGCTCGCATGAATGTGCACCCCTCCTTCTATGAAGGCTTCGGCCTGCCGCCCCTCGAGGCCATGGCTTGCGGCACACCCACCATCGTCGCCAACGTGTCGTCCCTGCCCGAGGTAGTGGCAGACGCAGCGCTGCTGGTAGCACCAGAAAACGTGGAAGGCTGGACAGTGGCCATGTGGAGGCTTCTCACAGACGATTCCCTCCATGCGGAGCTGTCAGAGAAAGGCCTCAAGAGGGCCAAGATCTTCTCCTGGGAGAAAGCGGCACGCATGACACTGGACCTTTACACGCGCCTGGCCTGATGAGTCCAAGACTCCTCTTCCTGACACCCGATCTCCCATATCCTCCGCACCAAGGCGCTGCCATTCGGACCCTCAACCTCATCAAGAACCTGGCTCCCCGCTGCGAAATCCATCTCCTGTCATTCGTCCAGGAAAGAGACA
>CAYGQI010000259.1:0-1086 GCA_964351925.1 uncultured Anaerolineales bacterium
TCCTCGAGTTGACCCAGGGGGTCTGTCTGTAGATCGACGACCAACAGGAGGAGGTCCGCTCTGCGGATGAGATCCAGCAGCCCTGGCTCCACGAAGTCTCTGTTCAACGGCGGTGTGTCTATGAGCTGGACCTGAATGTCTTCCACGGGCATCATTCCCGGTGTGGGTTCCCAGGTGGTGAACGGTGCCGCAGACACCTGGGGGGTGGCGTTGGTCACTGCCGCCACCAGAGAGGATTTGCCCACGTTGGGGGGACCGACCACGATGGCCAGTCCAGCCCCTTCGCTGTCTATGAGGTAGACAGACTCCTGCCTTCCAGGACGTTTCTTCGCCTGGGCTGCAGACTTGAGCTTGGAGAGCCTCCGGCGATAGTCGGCGCGAAGCTTGTCCGTGCCCTTGTGCTTGGGGATGGTCCCCATCAGTTCCTCGAGGCGCGCGATCTTTTCCGCAGTCGATTGGGCTGCGCGATATCGCTTGTCCGCCTCGAAGTATTGTGGGGGCAGGTTGGTGGGCATGGGTCCTCGCGCGATTATAACATAGATGCGTGCGAGACTGTTAAGGCTGTAGCCCGATCTCGCGAGGCAACACTGATCGCCTTAGCGGGTGCAGGGGCTTTTGGCCACGACTGTGCCATCCTTGCCAGCCCTCGCTTGTCCAACCGACTCTAGCCCTCTGCCTAATCTCATCGGTGCGCCGCTCCACTTGTCGAAGAGGATTCGGATTCGCCGCCGATTGGATGTACAATGGGCAGCGGAGCCAGGGCTGCCGCTGGCGGCCAAGCCTTGCGTCGAGCACCTTGGTCCACGCTGTAGAGGCAGTCATGAGTTGCATTGGCAAAGCACTTCAACAGGCAGTGTCTCGAACTCCTGAGAAGGCTTTTTTCGGCTTCAATAGGCAGCAAGTGACCTATGCGGACGTTCTGGACACTGTGCACCGGGTGGCCAGTGGCCTGCTAGCCCTGGGCGTCAAGAAAGGCGACAAGGTGGGGATCCTGCTGCCCAACCGCCTGGAATTCCCCTGCACCTGGTTGGCAGCAAACACTATCGGCGCCGTGATGGTGCCGGTCAATGCCCGCTTCGTCGATGA
>CAYGQI010000259.1:1186-2372 GCA_964351925.1 uncultured Anaerolineales bacterium
CCCCAAGGGATGTCTGGCCACCCACGAGTATTTCCTGAACCTGGGGGAGATCCAGGGGCAGCTCTTTCAGCTCACCAGCCAGGACCGCGTCTTCACCGCGCAACCGTTCTACTACATGGACCCTCAGTGGAATACGATCATGGTCATGCTCTACAACGCCACCCTGGTGGTTGCCGAGAGGTTCAGCACCAGCCAGTTCTGGGACCAGGTCCGCGACAACAAGATCACCTGCTTCTACTGCATCGGTTCCATGACCTCTTTCCTGTACAACATGCCCCCTTCGGAACTGGACAGGCAGCACAACCTGAGGATGGTGCAGACCTCGGGCATTCCTCCCCGCATCCATAGGGCATGGGAGGAACGGTTTGGCGTTCCCGTGCATGAGATCTACGCCTCCACCGAGACCACCGCCGACATCGCCGTGACGCATGACATGGAGCGCAAAGCGGGTACCGGCTGCATCGGGCGACCTGTCCCCTATCGCGAGGTCAGGATCGTGGACGACGACGATGTTGATGTTCCTCCGGGAGAGGTGGGAGAGATCATCCTCAAGCGCAGCCGAGGCATGATGAAAGAGTACTACAAGGACCCCGAGGCCACCGAGCGTGCCTTCAGAGGCGGGTGGTTCCACTCCGGAGACCTCGGCTATCAGGACGAGGATGGTGATTATCACTTTGTAGGCCGGAAGAAGGACATCATCCGCAGGGGCGGAGAGAACATCTCCGCGGCATCGGTGGAGCAGGTGCTTATCGATCATCCCAAGATTCTAGAAGCGGGTGTCATTCCAGTTCCGGACCCGATTCGTGGCGAGGAGGTCAAAGCTTACGTCGTGCTGAACCCTGGTGAAGAACTCACTGCGCAGGAGATTTTCGGGTACTGCGAGCAGAACATGGCCGCGTTCAAGGTGCCGCGCTACCTTGAGTTCAGAGACAGCTTGCCCAAGACTCCATCTGAGCGCGTCCAGAAGCGGATGCTCAGGGAGGAGAAGGAGGACCTGACGGAAGGCTGCTACGATCGCCTAGCGAAGAAGGAGGGAGGCACGGCATGATTCTCGACTTCCGGATCATCGGTACAGGTGAGGAGTTCTTCCCCGGCGGATACAAGGCGCTTCCACCATTTATGGAGCGCTACAAGCAGCTTTATGACTTCGAGAGGATGTGTACCCTGCCCTTCGAAGACTTCCTGG
>CAYGQI010000260.1:0-2361 GCA_964351925.1 uncultured Anaerolineales bacterium
GTCCCTTCGCTAAGGCGCGGTGCGCAAACGCCAGGAAAGACACGGCGCAGGCTACCGCGACCAGGGTAGTCCAGACACGAGCTCCAGCTCTGCTGTTGCGTTGCATTCTGGCCCTTCTTGTCACACCCGACGAAACCGGATCGTCGGACCCAAGGTAGGCGAAACCAGGGTCGAACTACGACTCAACACCTGTAATCCACAGTATAGGGAAAGGCAAGAGGCTTTGTCAATAGACTGAAAGTACTAGTGCCTCGCGTTGGTTTCGGCAGTGTCGAGGTACTTTGGGGCAGAGATGCTGCCGACGTGTATCCGTGGTGGGGCCCGAACCATAGGTTACTCCCCTACGGTGGGTAGTCCGGGGTAGGCCGGGAGAGGAAGCAGTGCCTCACCAGCGTCTCCTGGCGAGAGGCATGCGCTATGGGTAGTGATGGGGCGGGACTTGCCTCGCCAACGCGGCGCCGCGGGGTGCGAGACAGTGACCAGGGCCCGCAGCGGCTGTGAGGAGTTTGCCCGTAACCCCCTTCCGCGGTAGAATGAAGTGAGGGGCGCCGTGCCGCGTCTCTCGACAAAGGTGTGGCTGAGTTAGTGCTACGGGGTGCCGACGCGAGAGGGAGAGCGGTGAGGAAGAAGTGAGCGATCAGCTGCCGAGTCACGCACAGCAGACGGGTCCAGTGGTGCGGGAATTGGTGGGGGCTCTCAAGAAACTGGACGAAGGGGCCGTCGCCCGTCTGCTGCTGCCGGAGAGCGAGGCTGAGTGGGCCTTTCGTCTATTCGGTATGGGTCCTCTCCTTTTCCTGTTGTTCATGCATCTGGAGGGCGAGGAGTTCGTAATGCCTCGCTTCGCAGGGCGCGGGCCGAGAGAGGTGCTGGCTGAGGTCGGCTGGGTCACGGGCGTGGACGAGGAAGGTAGGGCGAGGTACGATCCCAGACGCGTGTCCACGGTAAAACTGCAGCGCTACGAGGGCAACTGGCGGATCTCCAACGTCAGCCCAGGCCCTCTTGACCGCGAGATATCGGTGGCGGAGGCTCAGGAAGCACTGGCACGCGCGGTGCAAGAAGGGTGTGGCGCAGAGCCACTGGGGTTTCCCTGGGGTGTGTTAACCGGTGCGTTACAGCTCAAGCGCCTGGGCCGCGAACCTCTGGACCAGGTGGAAAGGCTTTTCGTGGAGGGCATGGACCATTCAGAGTTTGGAGTGCCGGAGATCATCCGGGCGGTGCGTTTGTGGCGGCAGTTCAAGGAGAGAGCGAGCCCCACTTACCGGAGGCCGGAGGTCTACGCCGCAGCTGTGGAGTATGTCATGACGCTGTTCGGCTTCTATGGCGACTCTCAGGTTCAGATTGCGGAGCGATACGGGGTGTCCCCGGCCAGCGTGTCCAGCAAATGGCATGAGATAGAGAGGACCCTGACACTCTCCCAGTTCGACCCCCGGTATTCCGTTCATGCGGACCCCGGAGCGGGTCTGGAGGCGATGCTGAGGCGTCTGGGAATGGACGTTCCGCCTCCTGTGCCGCTGGGCACTGGTCGTGGGGCGCGGCCGCATGACTTCAGCCTTCCCAGAGACCCTCTATGAGTTGTCTGGCGTTTGGTCAGCCGTGAACGCGGTGTGCGACAAGGATGGCTCCCCTGGCAGAGTGTGATCTCCTTCCGTGCCACAACCGGATGGTCTGGACAGCTCATGAGCGAGCACCATGTGTCGGCCGGCGCCACCACGGTTGCTGCCGCCACATAAGTGCTGTGGATCGGGTTGCAGACAAGGGGCCGGAAGGCTAGAATGAGAGCGGGCAGACAAACTGCCGTCCTACCTGCATGACTCTGCTACGCGGAGGATCAGATGAGAGTGAGAGCAGTCTTCGAGCCCAGTGATGAGGGTGGGTACACTGTCTACGTTCCCTCGCTACCCGGCTGCATCAGCGAGGGGGATACCCTGGAGGAGGCGCAAGCCAACATCAGAGAGGCGATAGAGCTGTTTATGGAGCCGGCAGACGATGACTGGGTCGCCTCAGAGGACAGCCTCGTCCAGGAACTCGTGCTGTGAAGAAGGTTCCCAGCCTCTCGTACACGGAGATCGTACGGGCGTTGCAGAGGGACGGATGGATGGTTGTCCGTCAGCGGGGAAGCCACTTGAGGCTCCAGAAGCGAGTCCGCGACGAGGTGTTGAAGTTGACGGTTCCCGCTCATCGCCCCGTGAAGCGCTCGACACTTGCCCACATTCTCAAGCAGGCTCGACTGGACATCGAGCAGTTCCTGGAATTGCTCTAGTCTGACCGAAGTCGCTCTGGGATGATCGTGGTCATCCATTTCAGGGCCTCAACCTCAACTCCCACTCGCACCACAGATCGTCGGGGTGTGGGTCGGGGGGT
>CAYGQI010000261.1:0-2348 GCA_964351925.1 uncultured Anaerolineales bacterium
AGCTCCTGTCCCAGACGCTCGCGCTCCTTCCCTACGTCTACCTCTACCACCAAAGTCGTCGAGAGTTGTCCCGTGACCACGGCGCTACCTGCCGGGATTGGCTCCCTCTGGGAGGAGATCTTCCTGGGCTCCACGCGTGCCAGCCAGGCGAAGACATCCTGCTGAGAGTCCAGAGCATCATAGAGGTCACCGGCCACCGTATACGACGCCGGCTTGACCTCCACAGGCCAGCGCTCTTCAGCCCGCCTGTTTCTGACATCGCGGATGTGCTGCCAGATCTCCCCCTGCACCGCCTCCGCCTCCTCATCCACCGGCCCCGGCTCCGGCCAGGGCGCTATCATCAGGCTCTCTCCCTGGTGCGGAAGGTGCTGCCACATCTCCTCCGTAACGAAGGGCATAAAGGGGTGAAGGAGACGCAAGGCACGCTCGAACACATAGACCAGGACCTGCCTGGCAGTGGCCTTATGCTCCTCGTCCTCCCCGTAGAGGCGCACCTTGCTGGCCTCGATGAACCAGTCGGCGAATTCGCTCCACAGGAACTCATAGATTTGCCTTCCAGCTTCACCGAACTGGTGGCTGTCCAGGAGACGGGTTACTTCGCTGATCACCCGGTTGTGGCGGGACAATATCCATCGATCCTCCAGCCGTAGTCGGGGCCAGGCCTCTGGTCCGCCGGAGGGCAGTTCGTACCCCTCCGGGAGATTGCCCGTGATGAACCGCGCCATCTGCCACAGCTTGTTGGCGAAGTTGCGGCTGGACTCCAGCTTCTCCTCGTAGAGCTTCATGTCCTCGCCCGGGCTGCTGCCGGTGATGATGGTGAAGCGCAAGGCATCGGCCCCGTACTGGGCTACCACGTCCAGGGGGTCGGCTACGTTGCCCTTGGACTTGCTCATCTTCATCCCGTCCTCGTCCCGCATCAGCCCGTGAAGATAGATCTCCCGGAAGGGCACATCTCCCATGTGCTCCATGCCCAGCATGATCATGCGGGCCACCCAGAAGAAGAGGATATCGTAGCCGGTCTCCATCACCGAGGTGGGATAGAAGTAGCGCAGGTCATCGGTGTCGTCGGGCCAGCCGAGCGTGGAGAAGGGCCACAGCCCCGAGGAGAACCAGGTGTCCAGCACGTCGGGATCCTGGCGTATTTTCTTGCCCCCGCAGTGTTCGCACTCGGTGGGGTCAACGGTGGCCACAGTCTGCCCATGGCAGTCGTCACAGTACCAGACCGGGATGCGGTGTCCCCACCACAACTGCCGGGAGATGCACCAATCGCGGATGTTCTCCATCCAGTTGTAGTAGACCTTGGTGAAGCGGTCGGGGATGATCCTGATGCGGCCATCCCGCACCGCCTCGATGGCAGGCTCGGCCAGGGGCTTGATCTTGACGAACCACTGCTCCGAGACCAGTGGCTCCACCATGGTCTGGCACCGCTGGCACCGGCCGGGGGCGTGGAGGTGGGGCTCTATCTTCACCAGCAGTCCCTGCTCCCGCAGGTCTTCCACCAGCTTCTCGCGAGCTTCGTACCTGTCCATACCCCTGTACGGCCCGGTCTCATCGTTCAAGGTGGCATCGAGGTTCATGATGTTGATCATCTCCAGGCCGTGCCGCTGCCCGATCTCGTAATCGGTAGGGTCGTGCCCGGGGGTGACTTTCACGGCACCGGTGCCGAAGGCCGGGTCCACGGCCTCGTCAGCGATGATGGGGATGCGCCGTCCCAGCACCGGGAGGATGGCGACCTTGCCCACCAGGTCGCGGTATCGGTCATCGTAGGGATTTACCGCCACGGCCGTGTCGCCCAGGATGGTCTCCGGCCGCGTAGTGGCCACCTCAACGTAGCCCCCCTCCTCCAGGGGATACCTCACGTACCACAGGTGGCTCACCTCGTCCTCGTGTGGGGTCTCCAGGTCCGAGAGGGCGGTCTGGCAACGTGGACACCAGTTGATGATGTACTCGCCACGGTAGATCAGCCCCTTGCGGTAGAGGTTGACGAAGGCCTCCCGGACGGCCCGGGATAGCCCTTCGTCCAGGGTGAAACGCTCACGGGTCCAGTCGCAGGAGGCGCCCAGCCGACGGAGCTGATGGGTGATGATGCCCCCATACTCCTCCCTCCACTCCCAAAGCATCTCCTCGAATTTCTCACGCCCCACGTCGTGGCGAGTCAGCCCTTCCTTGGCCAGCTCCTTCTCCACTACGTTCTGGGTGCTGATGCCGGCATGGTCGCTCCCAGGCAGCCACAGAGTGGGCTCGCCCCGCATCCTGTGGTAACGGATCATCAGGTCCTCGAAGGCGATGAACATGGCATGCCCATGGTGCAGCTCGCCGGTGATGTTGGGCGGCGGAATGACGATGGT
>CAYGQI010000262.1:0-2345 GCA_964351925.1 uncultured Anaerolineales bacterium
CTGGCGAGCTCTGAGCGAAGCAAGATGAAGCCGACCTGCGGCCCGTTGCCATGGGTTATCACCACTCTCCAGCCCTGCTTGATCATCTCTGCGATGTGTAGACAAGTCTCATCGGTGGAGGCGAACTGATCGGGGACGGACTGATGCTCCTTGTCCTTGACGAGGGAGTTTCCTCCAATAGCTACCACAGCCGTCTTGGTCAATAGAGCCTCCTTGTGCCTCGCGAGGAAGAAGGTCCGGGACAAAGTGCGCAGTATCCGGTTCCGCTCCACTCCAGCAAGTCTGAAATCGGGCGCACGAGCCGCCCGACAAGACGGACTATATCATCTTTGGCGTCGGATATCAACTGCCCTGGCCCTCGTTGCCAGTGTCACGCAGCGGTGGTAAAATCCCTATTGAACTTCCGTCGGCAGTGGAAAGGTTGGAGCTGGCATGGCAGACGAAACGATACTCATCGTGGATGATGATCTCAGGAACGTCGAGTTCCTCAGGGATTCCCTTCTAGTCCCCGGTGGCTACACTGCCCTGTGTGCCATGGACGGAGAGGAAGCCCTCGACCTGGCTCTGACGCAGCAGCCAGATCTGATCATCCTGGATCTCCAGATGCCCAAGATGGACGGCTTTGATGTCCTGGAAACACTTCGGAAGAAGGGCAGAGAGATCCCCACCATCATTATCACCGCCCACGGCTCTGAAAGCGTGGCCATGCAGGCCTTTCGCCTGGGAGTGAGAGACTACTTCCCCAAGCCCTTCAAGGCGACTGAGATCATGGAGGCCGTCGAGCGTTCGCTGGCCGAGGCGCGCCTCAGGAAAGAGAAGCAAGAGCTTACTCAGCAAGTAGAGGAGGTCAATCGTCAACTCGAACAAAGGCTCAAAGAGCTGACTATTCTCTACGGCATCAGCAAGTCGGTGACCTCACTCCTCGACCTGGACAAGCTGCTCACCCGAATAGTGGAGGCTACCATGTACGTCACGGGGGCGGAGGAGATATCCCTCTTCCTCGTGGACGACGAAACGGAAGAGTTGCAGCTGAGAGCCGTTCAGGGTCTTGGAGAGACTGAGGCTCGACAAGTACGAAGTAGCGTGGACAACGCCGTAGTGCGCCAGGTGATGAGCACCGGGCAGGTGGCCATGATCCAAACCCCTCGCAAGAGAAAGACGGACCCCCTGCAAGCGTCGCTTGCCGTGCCCTTGAAGGCTAGAAGTGGCACGATTGGCGTGCTGCACGCGACCAACAACGTGGCCATGGAACCCTTCTCCGACAACGATACATACCTGCTTTCTGTGCTCGCCGACTACGCTGCCATAGCCATCGAGAATGCCAGGCTCTTCCAGGAGGTGGAGGAGCAAAGATGCAAACTGCAGACCATCCTCACCGGTTCGGAGGATCTGATCATCGTCACCGACGATCAGGGACTGGTTCTCCTCATGAACCCAGCTGCAGCGGATACGTTCTGTCTCGAAATGCCGGATGCGGTAGGTCAACATCTGCTGGAGGTGGCTGGGAGCGAAGCCCTGGACCAACTCTTCAATCTTCCCATGAGTGATAACGGGGTACGGAACCTGGAGATCCCGCTGGCCGATGGCCGCACCTTCTACGCGAGTATGAATCCGGTGGCCGACGTGGGTTGGGCCCTTATCATGCGGGACATCACCCATCTCAAGGATCTGGACAGGATGAAGTCCGATTTTGTCGCGACCATCACCCACGACCTGCGATCCCCCCTCACAGCCATCCAAGGCTGCCTCAGGCTCCTTCCGCAACTTGGCCAGCTCAACGACGAACAGCAGGATTTCGCAGAGCGGGCCATGAGTAACGTCGAGCACATGGACAAGTTGATCAGCAGCCTGCTGGACATCGGGCGAATCGAGGCCGGGTTGGAGATGGAGATGAGCCCAATCCGTCTCAACAGGGTGATCGAGGAGGCAGTAGCGAATCTGGAGGGAAGTGCCAAGAGTAAGGAGCTGTCCCTGGAGGCTGCCCTGCCCGAGGACCTACTTCTGGTGAACGGCAATCACATACGACTCACACAGGTGATGACCAACCTGCTGGACAACGCCATCCGCTACACTCCGCGTGGGGGCAGCGTCACGGTGCGTGCGGAGGCGGGTGGAGAGCACGTGACGGTGTGCGTCACTGACACAGGTATCGGAATACCGGCCCACGACAAGGCTCGCATCTTCGAGAAGTTTTATCGCGGTGAGGCCCCTCCGACAGGCGAGCCGCAGGGCATCGGACTGGGCTTGGCGACTGTGAAATCCATCGTGGAGAAGCATGGCGGGCAGGTCTGGGTGGAGAGTAAGGAGGGCAAAGGCAGTGCCTTCTCCTTCACCCTGCCCCAGGC
>CAYGQI010000263.1:0-2345 GCA_964351925.1 uncultured Anaerolineales bacterium
CCTTATAGAACCTCTCAAAGACGCGCGGGAGATCTTCACTGGAGATGCCTACCCCTGTGTCGCGAACGGAGATCACCAGCTCATCGGCAACCTGCTCGGCTGAGATCTGGATCTCGCCCCCAGGAGGAGTGAACTTGATAGCGTTGTGCAACAGGTTGCTCACCGCCTGGCGCACGCGCTCCTCGTCGGCGAGAACATCAGCTAGTCCCTCCGGCAAGGCGCAGTCGACAGTGACGCCCGCTCGTTCAGCTTGGGGGCGCAGACGCTCAACGACGGGGAGGATGACCTCGGACACAGGCGTGGGCGACAAACGAAGGGGAGCTCGACCAGATTCGATTCGGGAGAGCTCTAGAGACTCCTGCACTATCTGGGTCAGCGCGTCCACTTCTGTGTCCATGAGGTCCAGGAAGCGTTTGGCCGCTGCGGGGTCTTGTTGCGCGGCGTCTCGTAATGTCTCCACCAACGCTCTGAGAGACGCCAGGGGTGTGCGCAGCTCGTGGGAGACGTTCCCGATGAAGTCCTGCCTCATGGTCTGGAGGCGGTGCATCTCGGTCAGGTCTTGGAGGATGACCAGGCAGGCTCCCTTTTCGTGTTCCTCCAGGGGGGTCACGATCACTCGCCAGAAGAGGGCCTCCGGTCCTATCTCCAGCAACCCTATCCGCTCTCCTCCTGGCTCCTGGCAGTTCCTCCAGAAGTCTATCACCTCGTGGTGGAGAGTGACCTGCGCGAAAGAGCGACCCAGCGCTCCCGTGGCTGAAGTGCCCAAGAGCTGTGCGGCGGCGGGATTGATCAGTTCTACACGGCTTTCTTCGTCGACGATGAGCACGCCATCAGCCATGCTTTCGAGGACAGCCGCCAGTTGCGCTCTCTCGTCAGCCAGCGCGCCGAGCCTGTCCTCGAGTTGGTCGGCCATGTGATTGAAGGCTCGCGTCAGATGGCCAATCTCGTCGCCGGAGGTGGGGAAGAGCCGTACACCACGCTCCCCTTGAGCTATCCGTTCAGCAACCCTGGTCAATTCCCGTATGGGACGAGCTGTGCGCTCGGCTACCGCGATGGCCAGCACTACGCCCACGGCCGCGGCTATCAGGCCGGCAGCAAATATGGCCCACCGCAGGCGACCAACGCTTGCTTCGACTTGCTGCAAGGAAAGGGCGACGCGGACTAAACCTACGAGGTCAGGACCATCGGAGACGGGAACCGCGACGTAGAGCATGTCGTAGCCCAGGGTCCGGCTGAAGCGCACACTGGAGCCTTGACCATGGGAGAGGGCACCCTGCACCTCCGGTCGGTAGAGGTGATTTTCCATCTGGCTCCGGTCCTCGTGGGACTCGCCGATGACCGTGCCATCAGCGGCGATGACAGTGACGCGAGCACCGACCATTTCGGCGTACCGTTGCGCAGGTGAGTCGAGATCCTCTTCTGTTTGAGGTCCGACGAGTTCGGCAGACAGCGCGTCAGCCAGCAACTCGGCTTCGTCGGTGAGGCGACTTTCCAGTTCGCCTATGTAGGCTTCGCGGACGACCTGAGACAGATAGAAGGTTAGGCCGAGCATGGTGACGGCAATGAGAACTGCGTAGGGGATGGCGATACGCCAACGGATGCTGGACAACATGGTCTAGCCCTCGAAGCGGTAGCCCACGCCCCTCACCGTGATGATACGATTAGGGCTGGACGGATCGGATTCGATCTTCTCGCGCAGCCCACGGATGTGGACATCCACCGTGCGCGTTCCCCCGCCGAAGTCCCATCCCCATACCCGCTCCAAGATCAGATCGCGGGTCAGAGTCATGCCGCGGTTCCGGGCAAGGAAGAGCAGCAGGTCGTATTCCTTGGGACTGAGGGCCAACGGTTCCCCACCGAGCAGCACCTCGTGGCGAGCTTCGTCTATGGTCAGATCTCCAAAGAGAAGGGCCTGAGGGGGATGCCTCTGTTCGTCGTCGGCCATTTCTTCTCTGAGCAGGCGGACGCGCCTCAGCAATGCTTTGATGCGGGCCAGCAGTTCGCGCATGCTGAAAGGCTTGGTTACATAATCATCCGCGCCCATCTCCAGGCCTACGACCCTGTCGATCTCTTCAGTTCGCGCCGTGAGCATGATGATGGGGACATTCATCTCCCGGCGCAGGATACGGCAGACGTCCAGGCCGTCTAGTTTGGGGAGCATGATGTCCAGGAGGATCAAATCTGGCTTCTCGGTCCGTGCGACCTCCAGTGCGGAGATCCCGTCGGTGGCGGTGACCACCTCGTATCCCTCCTTGATCAGGTTGTACTGGAGGGTCTCCACCAGGGCAGGTTCGTCTTCTACGACAAGTATCTTGTCAACCATGGCCGTCGCCTAGATGCTGGAG
>CAYGQI010000264.1:0-2332 GCA_964351925.1 uncultured Anaerolineales bacterium
TAACTCTGCTGGTCCAGGCTGCAGTTGTAGAGGCAGTGTTTGCAGGCACTGTGGCAGCGGTGAGTTGAGGATGATCCCTACGTCTTCAGGGGACAGTACAGGCATGGCTGATTACACCGGGTGCTCACATGTGAGCCCTCGCAGGTCTGGGGTTTGTCAACCTCTGTGAAGGCCTTCATCCAGGTACAGGCGAGGGTCTCTAGGCATAGACCACCTCCTGTTCGATGATCGGCTTGAGACGGCGTTTCACGGTGTCCGCCATGACCAGGTCCACGGGACGTTGGAGCACCTCTTCCAGTCTGAACTTGAGATCCATGTAGTGATCGAAGGTCGGCTCGGCCAGTTCCACAATGATGTCCACATCGCTTTCAGGACTTTCATCTCCTCTGGCGAAAGATCCGAAGACGCCGATCCGAACCACCGTGTACCGCTCGCTCAGTTCCTCACGGATGCTGGCTATTCTCTCCACCACGCTGCCTGCATGCTCGTGCTTCGTTAGGTTCATCCTTCAATCCTTTCGCCTTTGCCCTTGAGACCGTGAAGCTGTCAAGACCTCCTGGAGCTACGCTCTGCCCATTGGCTACCTCAACAAAAGAAGACGCGGGTCGGCCATGCAGGACCGGCTCAAGAGAAGGGGAGACGGAGTGTTGGCGCCGCCCCGCACCCCTGTCATGCAGTATAGCACAGTTGGGGCGGTGTGTCGACATAGAATGTGCACCGGCCCCCAGACGTCACGGCACTGATGGGGTGCAGCCGCCACCTCTACCACGTGGGCGCCCAGAAGGTAGGTCTGGTAGTTGCAGCAGGATTCAGTTTTTGGGCGCTTTTCTGGTACTTCTTCTTACTTCTTCTCTTGTACTTCTTCTTTGTATTTATTCGCTATGTCCTGGACATAAGGGGTTATGCCCTGGACATAAGGGCGTTGTGTCCCGGACATAAGGGATAGTGTCCTGGGCACCACGGCCCTGCTGGGTGTGGATAAGTTGTGGATAACTCTGCTGGTCCAGGCTGCAGTTGTAGAGGCAGTGTTTGCAGGCACTGTGGCAGCGGTGAGTTGAGGATGATCCCTACGTCTTCAGGGGACAGTACAGGCATGGCTGATTACACCGGGTGCTCACATGTGAGACCTCGGAGGTCTGGCATATCCTGCGACCTCTGTAGCTGTGCGGCCATCGGCTACCTCAACAAAGGAGCAAGCTCGTTTGTCACGCCGGGCGTCAAACCGGATGGCGTGCACCATCCCTTGGAGGTACACGCTGGTCACCCTCCCTGGTCCTCCAGGTCGCGCAGGATCTGTTCGACAAACGGCCGCAGCGCCGGGATGCGCTCTTTGACTACCAGCCAGACGATTTCCTTGTCCACGTCGAAGTAGGAATGGATCACCTTATCACGCATGCCGGCCATTTCTTTCCAGGGGACTTGGGGATATTGGGCGCGAACATTATCGGGCACATTCTTCGTCGCCTGGCCAATGACTTCAATGGAGCGCAACACGGCGTTCGCGGTCTTCTTATCGGCGACAAACTGCTCGTAGGACATTCCCTCGATGAACTCCTCGGCGTCCCGCATGTTCTCCAGGATATCGCTGACGTATATGAGGAGGTTTCGGCTCATAAGGCGATCGCCTCCTTGAGAATGGAGTCGCGCAATTCGGCCCGCACGTCGCGTTTCGGCACCAGGTCGACTTTCACTCCCAGGACTTCGGTCAGGTAGATTTCCGCCCCAACCAGCTCCAGCAGACTGATTGGGCGCAGAAACTCCACCAACAGGTCAAGATCACTCTGCCCTCCCTCTTCACCCCGCACGTAAGAGCCGAAAGCAGCAACCACGCTCACGCCATATTTGTCCGCAAGAATGTCGTTGTGTTGCCTGATAATGCTGCGGATTTCAGCCAGCGTTTTCATGTCTCACCACCAGATCATAGGCTTGATCGGCTTCCAGTCCAGGTTCATTGTGTTGACCACCTCGCCGTCCTCGAACTCGACACTGCCGGCGGTGATGCGCTTGATCCACTTGCCGGCCAGGTTCGACACCGCCTCGGCTATGTCAATGCCATCATACAGCTTACTCAAGTCCACTTTGGCCGTGTTCTGCGCCGAGCTGTCCGCCTACGGGCACCACGGTCCCAACCTTCACCTGACCCTTCTGCTCCGTCGCTCTGACGAGAGCCCGCGCTTGAGGCAGCTTGCTGGCTGCAATCGGTCCCCAGGAGTAAGACAGTCCGCGCTACAAGGGCGGCTCAAGACAAGAGGAGACCATGTAGTGGCGGCGCCCCGCATCCCCGTGCTGCACTATACCACAAGTGGAACCCTGTGTCAACAGAGAATGCGCA
>CAYGQI010000265.1:0-2319 GCA_964351925.1 uncultured Anaerolineales bacterium
CTGGTAGCCAGGGCATAGAGGCGGTCGTTGATGCGCTCCAGGATCTCCTTGACCACCGCCACATAGTAGTCCTCCCGCTCTGGGCTGTAATCCACCCACTGGCGATAGACTGGTGAAGAAAAGATTTGCTCTAGAGTGTCAGTCACCTGGGCACTGGCGATCTCTCCCGCCTGGTACCCGCCCATGCCGTCGGCGACGGCGATGAGGCCCTCCAGTTCGGGAGAGACCTGAGGGGGAAGGAGGACACAGTAGCTGTCCTCGTTCCGTTCCCGTACTTTGCCCCGGTCGCTGCGGGCAGCGACGATGAGGTTGATGGCCATCATTCCCCCTCTAGGCCTCTTTCTGTTCCTTCTTTTTCTCCTTCAACTCCATGAACACGAAAGTGGTCTGGCCCATGCGTACCACGTCACCGTCGGTCAGGGGCTGGCGATAGATTTGCTGGTCGTTGACGAAGGTGCCGTTGGTCGAGGCCAGGTCGTAGAGGATCCACTGTCCACTCTCCAGGCGGATCTTGGCATGTTGCCTCCCGACGGCACTGTCGTCAATGACCACGTCGTTCTGAGCAGCATCCCGTCCGATGCGGGTCTCCTCCAGGAGGCGGAATTCTTTCCCAGCACGGAGCCCTGTCTTGATCACCAGCCAGGCCATCTGCGGCGGCGCCTTGCGCAGGATTTCTGTTACCACTGGGGCCGGCGCCGCCGTGGGTACGGGAGGGACGGTGCCTGGCACTGCGGCAAACTGGGGTGGCGCGGTTACACCGATGGGCGTGGGGGGCTCAGCCGGGCTTGTTGGTGGGACATAGGGTGGCGGAGCGTAGACCAGTCCGGCAAAGACATCCCTAATGTTTGGTTGCAGGAGGTAGTAGATCATCCAGGCGTGGATGATGAGGAGTAGCAGGGACGGTACGCCCACAATAGGGAATACACCCGCCAGAGCCAATACTGTCCAGATCCCACTCCCGATGCTGCCCAGCAGGATTAGGATGCTCAGGACGATAGCCGTGATCCTGGCCCAATTCTGCAGCGACCAGAGCCCCCAGCCCACGACCAGGAGCAGCACACCGATGGCGAATGGTAGGATGGCCAGAGCCAATCCCATGGCGCCTAAAGAGGCGCGCAGGGTGAGCAACTCCGGGATAGCCGCCAGACCCAGGAAAACGGTAAGTATGAAGAGGGCCATGGCTATCCAGAGGATGCCCTCCAGAAAGTTGATGACGGCTGCTACCGTCACCCCGGTCGGTCGCGTTTGCATGGCGTATCTCCTTTCTACCAACTTATGTAGTCTTGAAGACCAGTTCCGTCAGGCCTACGACGATTCTGTCCCCATCGTCCAGGATGTGGCGCTGAATCTTCTCCCCGTTGACCAGTGTGCCATTGGTGGAACCCAGGTCGTAGAGGACGAAGCGTCTCCGCTCATACCTTACTTTAGCGTGCTCGGCGGAGGCAGCGTCATCATCCAAGACGAAGTCGCAGCGGAGGGGATCCCGGCCGATAATGGTCTCTCTAGACAGGCGATATTGCGTACCTGCCCGTTTGCCGGCAACCACAGCCAGCCAGGCGATAGGCTCCGGCTTGACGCCGAGCACGCAGGTCTTCTGCACCATAACTCATCCTCCTTTAGACTTTCTTGAAGACCAGGATGGTGCGCCCCATCTCGATCTCGTCGCCATCCATCAAGGGATGCTTCAGGATTTCCTGACCGTTCACCTTGGTGCCGTTAGACGTGGCCAGGTCGTAGATGAAGAACTGATCATGGGCTTCCTCGCCCTCTACCTTGACCTTCTCCAGGCGCACCTTGGCGTGCTGGCGAGAGGCAGTCTCATCATCCAGGATGATGTCGTTCTGAGGGTCTCGCCCCAAGGTGGTCACTTCCGGATTCAGGTTGTATACCCGGCCCACTCGGGGGCCACTCTTTACCACCAGGAAGGCCAGGATGGGGGGTGTTTTATGCAGGACAACGGTCTCATCTGCACCTGGTACACGATGCTCGTAGTCTCCTGCAGAAGTCCCCATGCGTCGAGTCTCCGCGGCCTCACTTACTCCTCCTGAGGGCATGCGACGGGTTGGAACCTCATTCTGCATATTCTACCTCCGTATAGGCATTCCCTGTTCCAGGCCCCATATTCACCCCCAACTTGGAACCTGGAACGGGGAACTCCCACTACGCCCGCTTGAACACCAGAGTGGTGTTGCCCAGGCGGAGTATATCTCCATCCATGAGCATCTGCCGCTGGATCCGGGCGTTGTTGAGGAAAGTACCGTTGGTGGAACCCAAGTCATAGATGACGAACTGCCCCCGCTCAAAGTTGATTTTAGCGTG
>CAYGQI010000266.1:0-2309 GCA_964351925.1 uncultured Anaerolineales bacterium
GCCTTCGCCTGCCTGCATCTGAGTTACGGCGCCGGGTTCCTCCTCGGCGCAGGTCGCTTCCTGATTCAGATAGTGACACGGCCGCTAAGAGAGGAAGCCGCCGATGAATGAGCTCCAGTACAAGCGTTTGGCTCACCGCCACCTGGGACAGGTGGCAGCCCTGCACGAAGCGTGCTTTGGGGGCTACTACCTGACTCGCCTGGGGCCCTCGTTCCTGCGCGCCATGTACGGCTGGTACGTAGACAGCCCCCAGGCCATTGCCCACGTGGCCCTCGATGCCGATGGGCGAGTAGTGGGGTTCGTGGCCGGGACCACCAGAGCTGAGGCGTACCACCGCTCTCTATTCCGTCGGCGGGGCGGCGCCATGCTGGCCGCGTTGGCAGCCAGGTTGATCAGGAGCCCGGCGGACACGCTGCGCCTGGCCTGGCAGAGGAAGGACCTGCTACCCACGGCTCTCTCTTCGATACTGTCGCGTGGTTCCAGCGGACCCATCGAGGCCGCTCAAGGGCCAGGAGACGAGCCGGCGGCGGCCAGCCTGGTTTCCGTCGGGGTCGAGCCTTCCCAAAGACGCTCGGGCATAGGACGGCGCCTGTCTGAGCTCTTCATGAGGGAGGCAGGTGAGAGAGGATGTCAGGTGGTCACGCTGTCGGTCCGGGAGGATAATCCGGGGGCCAGACTCTTCTACGAGAGTATGGACTGGACAGAGGTCAGTGAATCCTCCCAGGCGTATCACGGTTCCCACTCCATCACCTACCAGAAGAGAACGAGCGAAGAAGATGAATCACGATGACACACCGGTGAGGAAGGAGTTCCTGCCTCCCTTCGCGCCATCCCTCGGCGAAGAGGAGTACGCCGAGGTCCTGGACACCCTCCGCTCCGGATGGATCACCATGGGGCCCAAGACCAGGACCTTCGAGGGCGCCTTCGCTGAGTACGTGGGTTGCCGGCATGCCCTCGCCGTCAGTTCCTGCACGGCCGGGCTGCACCTGGCCCTGCTGGCCGGCGGCATCGGCCCCGGCGACGAGGTCATCACCACACCACTGACTTTCTGCTCCACGGCCAACGTCATCGTCCACCAGGGTGCGACGCCCGTCCTGGCAGACGTCTGCCCGGACACCCTCAACATCGACCCGGAGGAGATAGAGAAGAGGATTACACCGCGCACGAAAGCAATCATCCCCGTCCATCTGGGGGGACAGCCCTGCGAGATGGACGAGATACGAGCCATGGCCGGGGAGCATAACCTGCTGATCATCGAGGACGCCGCCCACGCCATGGGAGCAGAGTACAAAGGCCGCAAGATAGGCACCATCGGGGACCTGACCGCGTTCAGCTTCTACGCCACCAAGAACCTGACCACGGGCGAAGGGGGGATGGTCTGTACGGAGGACAACGGCCTGGCAGAGCTGGTCAACATTCTCAGGCTGCACGGCATCAGCAAGGACGCGTGGAAGCGGTACTCGGACCAGGGATCGTGGTATTACGAGGTCCTGCTCCCCGGCTACAAGTACAACATGACCGACATCCAGGCCGCCCTGGGCCTCCATCAACTGGCTAAACAAGGGAAGTTCCAGCGAGTCAGAGAGCAGTACGCGCAGAGGTACACCGAGGCCTTCCGGGACATCCGCGAGGTGACTCCGCTCCAGATCAAAGATCACGTGCGACACTCCTGGCACCTGTACGTCGTTCAACTCGACCTGGAGCGCCTGATCATCGATCGCGGCCAGTTCATCGAGGCCCTGCGCAGGGAGAACGTGGGGGCCTCTGTACATTTCATCCCCCTGCACCTCCACCCCTACTATCGTGAGCGGTACGGCTTCCAGAGGGGTGATTTCCCCGTGGCTGAGAGGGCGTACGAACGGATCGTCTCCTTGCCCCTCTATCCTAAGATGACCGAGGGGGACGTGGAGGACGTGATCGAGGCCGTGACCAAAGTGGTCTCCAAGAACCGTAGGTGACCCCGTGGCCAAGAGGACCCTGGACCTGATTCTCTCCCTGGTGGGGCTGGCCCTGCTGTGGCCCCTGCTGGCTAGCCTGGCCCTGTGGATCAAGCTGGACTCCCCGGGGCCGGTGTTGTATCGAGGCAAGCGAGTGGGAAAAGATGGTCAGCCGTTCCACATGTGCAAGTTCCGCACCATGGAGCTGGGAGCGGAGCGCAGGGGTCCGGCAGTGACCTACAGGGACGACCCCCGCATCACCCGGGCGGGGAGGGTCCTGCGGCGCACCAAGCTGGACGAACTGCCCCAGCTATTCAACGTAATCAAGGGGGAGATGAGTTGGGTGGGCCCCAGGCCCGAGGACCCCAAGTA
>CAYGQI010000267.1:0-2309 GCA_964351925.1 uncultured Anaerolineales bacterium
TGATTGTGTGGTGACTTATGAAGGTGAGGCCTACGTCTTCACCTTCGCTACCCTGGCGGAGCATTTTGAGCGCGATGAAGTCATCTTTCGCTCCATACTCGGCAGCGTGGACTTTGATTAGGGAGGGTCAAGCATGCGAAACGTGCTCAGGATCGGCTGTTTGATGGTTTTGCTGGTGGCCATTCTGGTCACAGTATCTGGCGTCGCCGGTCAGGAGGGCCTGACACTGGCCAAGCGTCAGGAGATCATGAAGGGATCGGTCGATATCACCTCTCTGGTCCTTGACGCGGGCGAGCTGGTGCCCGTCTGGGGTGGTTCCGGGACCATCATTTCCGAGGACGGGCTGGTGTTGACCAACGCCCATGTAGCCACGGACATGTTCGATGAGGTGGGGCTGGACGGAGGACCGATGGACGCGCTGGTCATCGCCGGCACCACCAGGGAGGACCGGCCGCCCACGCCCATGTACTTTGCCGAGGTGGTAGCCTACGATCAGCAAATCGATCTGGCCCTCCTCCAGATCACGAGGGATCTCGACGGCAAGCCTGTGGATGCCGAAGACCTGAATCTCACTCCTGTCACGTTGGGTGACTCGGATGAAGTGCATCTGGGCGACGACCTCTACATCTTCGGCTATCCCACTATCGGCGAGGGATACATCACCTTTACCAGCGGTCGGGTAAGCGGGTTTGAGTCCACGGAGCAGGCAAGTGGTGAGCTGATTCGTACCTGGATTCGCACCGACACGACCATTGCCGGAGGCAACAGCGGCGGGACGGGAGTCAACGCCGACGGGGAGCTTATCGGGGTTCCCACCCAGTTGGGGACGGCCGAGGCCCGAACGATCGTGGACACGAACGGCGACGGCGTCATCGACGAGAACGACACGCCGGTCTCAGTGGGTCAACTGAACGAGTTGCGGCCCGTCAACCTGCTGGCGTACCTGACCGAGGAGCAGGAACCCGCGGAGGACGTGGACGCCTACGAGCCAAACGAAACCGTCGATTCGGCTTCAGGCCCCCTGGACTCCGGGAAGCTGTACCAAGCTTACATTAGCTCTGATGAAGACGTTGATGTCTACTACGTCGATGTGGAGACGACGGACCCCATCATCGTAGAGCTGAGAAACATCAACTGGAGGTCTGACTACGATCTGTACTTGGTTGACTCCGCCGGCGAGGTCCTGGACTACTCCTGGGGGACCACCGAGAGCGAGCGTATCGAGTATCAGCCAAGTACAACCGGCACCTACTACATTGCCATCAACACCTACGGCGGTTACAGCGTCACAGACCCCTACTCCCTGGTGGCGCTGTTCGACGGGGATGAGGATCTGCCAGTCACGCTGCCGGGTCCAGCAGACGATGAAGACCAGGGCGTGACGGTTAGTGGCACTATCGTCTCCGCAGATACCGGATTAGGCATAGAGGGAGCGTTGTTTGTCGTCCTGCAGCCGGACGTGACAGTGGAGGAATTCTTGCAGGACTTCCTCGAGGAGCAGACCTACATCATCGCGGAGACGGACCGGGAGGGAACGTTCGTGCTGGACCGGCCGATACCTCGCGGCGAGAGCTTCGGCGTGGTCTTGGGCGCCGAGGGATACCAGCCGCAGTATGAGAACGGCTGGCTCCAGTTCGGTGACGAGGACCCGGCCGCGGTGGATCTGGGGGCGTTTCGACTGGCTAGCCAGAGTTAGAGCCGGAACCTCCCGAAGGTTCTCAACCTTCGGGAGGTTTTTGTTTAGAAATGAGGAGAGGATGAAAGGAGACAGACCGTTCAATCTGGTTGTTGCCACGTTGATCTTGGCCTTGGTGGGAGCCCTAGGGTGTAACCTGTGGCCAATCCCCGGCCCCGAGCCGGAGATAGAGTTCCGGACCAGGGATGACGTCATCGAACGCGGGGAGTGCACCTACCTGGAGTGGGAGGTACAGGGCGCTGAGGAGTACCAGGTGTTCTTGGACGGCGAGCAGGTTGGTGCCTCGGGCAGTGAATCCGTGTGCCCCGGGGAAACCACGAAGTATGAGCTCGTGGTTGGCGCTCCCGGTGGGCCTTATGACGAAAGCGTCGTCGTTCAGGTTGAGAGCGGTCCTGGCCCAGCTCCGACCAGTGCCCCGGCCACCACTGAATCCGGCCCGCCCGTGGAGGTATCCCTCATGGCGCGGGAGGAAACGGTGGCCGCCAATACGCCTGTTGTTCTGAGGTTTGGCTGGGCGACAGACACCCCCGAGCAGGCTGCCGATTTCCTCAGCTCCGCGGAGTTGGTGGTCACTTTGGACGGGCAGCCCCTGGAGAGCACGGGGGACTACTGG
>CAYGQI010000268.1:0-2303 GCA_964351925.1 uncultured Anaerolineales bacterium
GGAGGTTTCCAACTCTGGCGTATCTTGAACCCAAGCTGTTTATAGGCTATAATGGAGTTGTAGGCAGTGCCCTCTCGTAGCACTACCTCCGCACCTGATCGCCCTGAAGGGTACTAGCATGGATATCCGCCACAGCAAAGCGCTGCTCTGGAACCTCGGCCTCGCCCTCATCCTGGCGCTTTCCTTCGCGCCCGCCACGGAGGCTCAGACCGCCTCGCAAGTTGACGTGCTCACCGTCAAGGGCGCCATCACCCCCATCGTGGCCGCCTATATCGACCGCGGTATCACCACGGCGGAGAACGATGGTTCCGCCTGTCTGATCATACAACTCGACACGCCGGGTGGCTCGGTGCAGGTCACCGAGGAGATAGTGCAGAGTATGAAGGCCGCTGCCGTGCCCATCGTGGTTTACGTTCAGCCCACGGGAGCCAAGGCCGCCTCTGCCGGCACTTTCGTCACCCTGGCCGCTCATCTGGCCGCCATGGCCCCCGGCACCCGCATCGGGGCGGCCCACCCGGTAGACATGTCGGGGCAAGAGATGTCCGAGGCGGTGGCGGCAAAATCGGTCAACGACGCCGTGGCCCTGGTCAAGGGGCTGGCCGAGCGTCGGGGTGCCGAGGCCGTCGCCTGGGCCGAGTCGGCCGTGCGCGAGAGTTCGTCCATCACCGACGATGAAGCCCTCCAACGGGGCGTGGTGGACCTGGTGGCCAAAGACCTGGCGACGCTCTTGTTGGAGCTGGACGGGCGGGAGGTGCTGGTCAACGACCAAACGGTGACCCTCGCGACGGAGGGGGCGAGGATCAACCAGCTTCCCATGACCGCCATAGAAGGCTTTCTGCACACCATCACCGACCCCAACATCGCCTTCCTGCTCATGACTATCGGTCTGAACGCCATCATCTTCGAATTGTCGCAACCAGGCGGCTACCTGACAGGCGTCGTGGGCGCCATCTGCCTCGTCCTGGCGCTCTTCTCCCTGGGCGTACTCTCCGTGAACTGGACAGGCCTGATCTTCATCGCCCTGGCTTTTATCCTGCTCATCGCCGACGTGAAGGCCCCTACCCATGGAATACTCACCGCCCTGGGTGTGGTGTCCTTCATTCTGGGCTCCATGATCCTCTTCAGTTCTCCCTTCGCGCAGGTCTCCCTGCAACTGGTGGTGGCGGTGGCACTCTGCACCGGCGCCTTCTTCGCCTTCGTGATCGCCAAGGTGTTGGGGATTCACCGGCGCAGACCGATCACTGGGATAGAAGGGCTGCTGGGCCAGTTGGCGGTGGCCCGCTCGGATCTGGATCCTGAAGGCACCGTATTCCTCAAGGGTGAGTTGTGGCAGGCAGTGGTCAGCGAAGGCGCGGTAAGAAGGGGGGAACAAGTAGAGATCACAGAAGTCAGCGGCTTCAAGTTGAGTGTGAGGAAGGTGACCCGAGAACCCGCTCCCAAGTAGCTCGTTGGTCACGATACTGAGAGGACAAGGAGGAAAGAACCATGGGAGGCATATTGGAGTTGTTCACAGGCCTGGGTTTCAGCGCGCTCGTCGTCGTCCTGCTGTTGGTAACGGTGCTGAGCTCAGCCGTCAAGATCGTGCAGGAATACGAAAGGGGGGTGATCTTCCGCCTGGGCCGCCTGGTAGGCCCCAGGGGACCGGGCCTGTTCTTCATCATCCCCATGGTGGACCGCATGGTCAAGGTCGATTTGAGGGTGGTCACACTGGAAATCCCCCCTCAGGAAGCGATAACCAAGGACAATGTCACCGTCAAAGTGAACGCGGTGGCCTTTTTCCGCGTTGTGGATCCCTCCGCGGCCATCGTGCAGGTAGAGGATTTCCGCAAAGCGACCTGGCAAATCTCTCAGACCACTCTGCGAAGCGTCTTGGGTCAATCGGCTCTGGATGAGTTGCTCAGCCATCGCGAGGCCATCAACCAGATGCTCCAGAAGATCATAGACCAGCAGACCGAGGCCTGGGGCATCAAGGTCGGCATCGTCGAGGTCAAGGATGTAGAGCTGCCCGACACCATGAAGCGAGCCATGGCTAAGCAGGCCGAGGCGGAGCGCGAGAAGCGGGCCAAGATCATCCATGCCGAGGGCGAGTACGCGGCAGCCCAGAACCTGCGCCTGGCAGCGGGGACACTGGCCGAGGAGCCAGCGGCCATCCAATTGCGCTACCTGCAAACCTTGACCGAGATAGCGGTGGAGAAGAACTCTACCATCCTCTTCCCGGTGCCCATCGAGTTCCTGAAGGCCTTTGCCGGGATGCTAGGCCCGAAGGAGAGCGAATAGCGCTTCGGGAGGCACCCCATGGATCG
>CAYGQI010000269.1:0-2302 GCA_964351925.1 uncultured Anaerolineales bacterium
GGACTGAAGCAGGGCAGGAGGTGTCCTGATGTTCCATGGTCCAGGGGGCGGTCTAAGTCGAGAGGTGGAACTGGCCAGCGACTTCCGTGCGACGCTGGGTCGGCTCCTGCAATACCTTCGTCCCTACGGGGGCCATCTGGTGGCTGCACTGCTGTTGGTCTTGGTCAACACGGTGTTGACGGTGGCGGCTCCAGGGCTCATTGGCCAGGCGGTGGATCTGCTGTGGAGCTTCGTCAGCGGCAGCGTCGAGGCAGCTGTGGCACTCAGTGGTCTAAATCGCAACATGCTCCTGCTGTTGGGCGCATACGCCGGTGGCTGGGCGGCCACCATGGGTAGTTTCCTCGTGATGGTCACCATGGGCCAGAACGTGCTGTACAACCTTCGGAGGCAGATCTTTGACAAGATCCAGGAGTTGTCTCTGGGCTTCTTCGACCAGCACGAGGCGGGTGACCTGATGTCCCGGCTGACCAATGACACCGATGTCATCAACCAGGTGTTGACCATGGGCCTCAACCGGTTCTTCAGCAGTGCCCTGACCCTGGTGGGGATACTCCTGGCCATGCTGGTTCTGAACTGGCGTCTGGCCTTGGTCAGCTTCAGCGTGCTTCCCATTATGATTCTCAGCACCGTGTTCTTCTCCGGGCGAGCCCGTCGGGCCTTTCGTCTCACGCGTAAGACCATCGGCGGTGTCAGTGCAGAACTGGAGGAGAATATCGCCGGCGTCAAAGTAGCTCAGGCCTTCAGCCGGGAGCAAGCCAACGTGGAGGCCTTCCGGGAGGTCAGCGCAGCGAACCGCGACGCCAATGTGACGGCGGAGTCCATTACGGCGGCGTTTGCTCCCACTCTGGACGTGCTGGCTACCGTGGGTGTCGCTATCGTCGTGGGGTTCGGGGGCTACCTGGTGCTGAACAACCTGGCCACCGTGGGGATCATCGTGGCCTTCGTGCAGTACGTCCGCCGTTTCTTCGAGCCAGTGCGGGCGATATCCATGATCTGGGCCAATCTGCAGTCGGCCATTGCCGGGGGCGAGCGCATCTTTGAACTGCTGGATACACCGCCCGCCATTGTCGACGCCGCAGATGCCGTGGAGTTGCCTTCCATCGAGGGGCGCATCGCCTTCGAGGATGTCTGCTTCGAGTATCATCCTGGCGAGCGAGTCCTGGAGGACGTGGATCTGGTGGCGGAGCCAGGCCAGACCGTGGCCCTCGTTGGGCCGACCGGGACGGGCAAGACGACGGTCATCAATCTCATCGGCCGCTTCTACGACGTGTGTGGCGGCCGGGTGACGGTGGACGGGCACGATGTGCGGGAGGTGTCGCACGCCAGTCTGCGACGCCAGATGGGGATCGTGTTGCAGGACACGTTCCTCTTCTCGGGCACAGTGATGGAGAACATCCGCTACGGTCGGCTGGACGCCAGCGATGAAGAGGTGGTGGAGGCGGCCAAGCTAGCCAACGCCCATGATTTCATCACCCGTCTGCCGCAAGGGTATCAGACGGAGCTGACCGAACAGGCCAGCAATCTCAGCCAGGGCCAGCGGCAGTTGATCTCCATCGCTCGCGCTGTGCTGGCCAGGCCTCGTATCCTGATCATGGACGAGGCGACCTCCAGCGTAGATACCCGTACCGAACTCCTCATCCAGAGCGCGTTGAGCGAGCTGCTGCAAGGACGAACTAGCTTTGTGATTGCCCACCGGCTGAGCACCATCAGAGACGCCGACCAGGTGATCTTCATCCAGGATGGGCGAATCGCGGAACGGGGGACGCACGAGGAACTGCTGGCCAAGCAAGGCTTGTACCACGATCTGTACGTGAGCCAGTTCCGAACGGAGGTGGAGGCTGAGCCCGTGGAGTGTGAGAAGGTCGTAGGAGCGCCTGGTGGCAGAACATGATAGTCACAGAGCATCTCACCGGGGAGAGGGAGTAGTGGAGCATCCAGCAATCCAGGACCAGTTCCGGAGGAATAACTACTGTTGGGGCTGTGGGCAGTCCAACGACCATGGCCTGAAGATCAAGAGCTACTGGCTGGGCGACGAAGCTGTGTGTACATGGCAGCCCGAGGAGTACCACGCTGCTGGGCCAAAGAACGTGGTCAACGGGGGCATCGTAGCCACCTTGATCGACTGCCACTCGGCCTGCACGGCGATGGCGGCGGCATACCAGTCCGAAGGCCGCGAGATAGGCACTGAGCCGCACATCTGGTGCGCCACTGGTCATCTTGAGATCACCTATCTGCGGCCCACACCTTTGGGTGAACCCATTTCTCTGCGAGCACGCGTCAAGGAGATGGGAGAGAGGAAGAT
>CAYGQI010000270.1:0-2275 GCA_964351925.1 uncultured Anaerolineales bacterium
TCGCGGAGCAGGTGCGTCTCCGTGTGCAGCAGATCGATGGGGTTCATGCTTGCCAGAAGGTGAGGGTTCGCCGGGCCGGGGCGGAAATCTTCGTGGACGTCGTCCTGGAGATCAATGCAGACAGCACTTTCGATGCCGCTCATGGCATAACCGCGAAAGTAGAGGAAGTGGTCGCCAGGTTGGCGCCCCGTGCGGACGTTGTCATTCACTACGAACCGGCCGAGCCCTGCCCTGGTCTCGCGCCGCCTCATGGTGGTCCGAACGGGACAGGGCACCATGTACCGTAATCCTCTGGCCTTCCTCACAGAGATGGCCCCCAGGAAACAGCACGCCGCCCTGGTGTGCATCAACTCGATGGTTCTGCGCTGGGGACAGACGTTGGGGCCACTGCCAATGGTCTCAGTGTTTGCCGTCTGGGGAATCCGCGTGGCCTTCTGTGCACAAGTTGGCTTTGCGGTGGTCATATTCAATGCAGTCATCCTCTTGATGGGCTAGAATCACCACAGCCCCGCGAGAGGAGAGGGTGCCACCCGGACATGAAAGAGTTGAGCACGCGACCGGAAGAGATTGGCCATGACACGGCCAAAGCCGAGAAGCAAGCAGCTGCTCTGTCAACATTGCTGGCAGCTCTCCTCATAACAGCGGCTAAGGTGACCGTGGGCATCTGGACGCGGAGTCTGGGGATCCTGGCCGAGGCGGCTGACTCCGCCCTTGACGTCGTTGCCGCACTCCTGACTTTAGGCGCGGTGCGGGTGTCAGGAAAGCCCGCCGACGAAAGCCATCCCTATGGACATGGCAAGGTGGAGAACATGGCTGCCCTGGTCGAGACATTGCTCCTCCTCTTCACCTGCGCCTGGATCATCTTCGAGGCGATTAGTCGCCTCTTCTTCAAGTCGGTGGAAATTGACGCAAACGTGTGGGCCTTTGTAGTTGTGGCCATCTCCATGATCATCGACTTGAACCGCATGCGGGCACTGCAACGCGCGGCAGACAAGCACGATAGCCAAGCGCTACAAGCCAGTGCCCTGCGCTTTCGCACCGACCTCTGGACCTCATCAGTGGTCTTACTGGGTCTGACGCTCGTGAGAGTGCAGGAATGGCTAGGCGGGCCGGCGTTCCTGCTGAAGGCGGACGCCGTTGCAGGCCTGGGCGTGGCGGTTGTTGTGCTCTTCCTGGGAGTGCGGCTCGGCAAGAGTGCGATGGAGGTACTGCTGGATACAGCGCCGGCGGGGTTGGCGGAGGGCATTGGTGGCCAGGTGGAGCGGATCGAGGGCGTCAGTTCTTGTCGTCAGGTCCGGGTTCGCCGGTCCGGAGCAGAGAGTTTCGTGGACCTGGTTCTGGAGGTCGACGGGGATATCTCGTTCGATAACGCTCACCAGATCACGGCCAGGGTGGAGGAGGTAGTACGGGAACTGGTACCTAGATGCGACGTCGTGGTGCACTATGAGCCAGGAGAGGAAAGCTCTAACATCTCCGCGTTGGTCGGTCGGCTTGCGCGGCAGGTCGGAGCCGAGGCCCACAGCATTTGGGTGCGTCAGAGCAATCACCGGTATCACGTGGAACTGCACGTGGAGGTGGAGCGCGGATGGTCGCTGGCAAAGGCGCACGATCTGGCCACCCGTCTCGAGATATTAATCAAGGAAACTGCCCCCGAGGTGGCCGAGGTTGTCATTCACCTCGAACCTGTCGGCGACCTGGAGAGCCCAAGTATAAGACTTCCCCACACTGATCATGCCGAGATTGAGGCAGAGATAGTGTCTCTCGTGGACAGCCTGGTCGGCGAAGGAGCATGTCACCGGGTGAATATCTGGGAGGAACCCCAGGGCTTGGTCACTTCGTTGCACTGCTCGCTGAAGTCTGAACTGTCCGTTGAAGAGGCTCACGACCTGAGCGAGCAATGCGAAGGCTATCTTCGGGAGCGGATTCCAGCGTTACGCCGAGTGCTGATTCACCTGGAACCCTCCTGACACCCGGTCCTCGTGAGCAGAATCCTCATCTCTCTCTGCGGTTCTGTGCGTCCGACTGAAACGCCTGTACTGTGTCCAGTTCGTAAGGTCCAGCGTGGCGACAACGCTCCACGAATACGCACAGGGGGGGTACGGATTTCCCCGACTCGCGGATGAAACGTGGAGAACGGAGAAGGTTGGCGAGGCAGGCTCGTCGCTAGGGCTCCAGCATCAGGGACGCGCGCCCGTGGCGGAGCGACACGGCGGAGGTTGTGAAGAAGAATGGACCGCGCGTTCATCGCGTCGCGGTCCATTTGATGGTGTGGAGG
>CAYGQI010000271.1:0-2274 GCA_964351925.1 uncultured Anaerolineales bacterium
TTCTACTTCATGCGGCTCAGCACGCCCCATCGCCTGCTGACTTACTTGCTGAAGGCCGCTGTGGTCGGCGGTGTTCTGCTTGCCTTCTACCCCAAGGTCGCCTTTGCCTTGGGTTTCTTCACCGAGACCCAGGACAAGATGAATGACAGCCGAGTGGTCGCGGGGCAATGGCTGGAGGCGAATTTCCCTCCGGACACCGTCATCACCTATGACAGGGGCGTCTATATTCCACCACAGTTTGTCGCAGCCTATCAGTCATACGGCCAGACTGCGCAGTTCATTGCCGAATATGAACCGATGGTGATTGTGGTCTACGATGCTATACGCGATAGATACGTGACTCCAGAGAAGGGCTTGGGGTACGTGGATGATCCGACAACCGCCTGGGAGGCGTGGTCGTTCTACTCGGAATTGGAGGCCGGCGACGTGCCCTGTTTCCAGCTCGTGCAATCGTTTGACCGGGTCACTATATACAGCAGGGAAGACAGCTGCTCTTTGGGTACAGAGCAGACGGAGCCGCATTGAGACCGGATCGTGTATACTGACTAGAGAGCAGAAAGACCCGTGATCGGTGTGGATGGGCCAGACTGCCGGTGACAGGATCTGTCAGGGCCGATCGAGGTAACACAGTAAGGGGGCTCACATGAGGCAAGGGATGAGTTCGGAGGGGAGCCAGGACCTGAATGCGGAAGGCTGGGTCGATCTCTCAGTAGTGATCCCTCTGCTGGATGAGGAGGAGAGCATAGAGCCTCTCCACTCCAGCCTCGTCGCCGTGCTCGGTAACCTCGGCAAGAAGTACGAGATCATCTTTGTCGATGATGGCAGTGAGGACGGTACCTTCGGGATACTCAAGTCGCTCCACGAGCAGGATCCAGAGCACATCCGGGTGATCCAGTTCCGGCGCAATTTCGGAAAGACAGCCGCTCTCACAGCCGGCTTCAGGCAGGCCAGAGGTGAGGTGGTGATCACCATGGACGCCGATCTCCAGGACGATCCTCAGGAAATCCCCGGCCTTCTGGAAAAGCTGAGCGATGACTACGACCTGGTGGTGGCCTGGAGGCACGAGCGGCAGGATCCTCTTTCCAAGAGGTTGCCATCCAAGGTGGCCAACACGGCAGTCTCTCTTCTGACTGGGGTGAAGATCCATGACCTCAATTGTGGTTTCAAGGCCTATCGTCGAGAGGTCGTCCGAGACTTGAAGTTGTACGGGGAGCTACACCGTTTCATTCCGGTGCTGGCTCACTGGCGGGGATACAGGGTGACGGAGCACAAGGTGGTGCATCGCCCCAGGCAGTACGGGCAGTCCAAGTATGGGTTCGAGCGCCTGGGGCGCAGTCTCCTCGACTTTGGGATGGTCCTGTTTCTCACCAACTATCTCAAGCGCCCCATGCGCCTTTTCGGCACCCTCGGAGCGCTCCTCTTCCTCATCGGTTTCGCCATCGGCCTGTACCTCACCGGCTTATGGGTGCTCGGCGAGGGCATCGGGTGGCGCCCCCTGCTGTTCTTCGGGATCCTGGCCATGATCGTGGGTGTGCAGATGGCGTCCATTGGCCTGCTGGGCGAAATGATCAGGAACTTCGCCTACAATCCCGAGGAGGAGTATTCTATCCGCCGGCTGCTGTCCTGATTGGTGGGGCATCGATGAGCAGGTTGTTCGCGGGTCTTCCCCGGCGCACGAGGAGAGCCAAATACGCAGTTGCCACGCTACTTCTGGTGGCGTCTCTGGCGCTGCCTTTTGCCTTCCCTGCGCCGAAGCCCTACATCGAGGCTCAGATTGAGCTGCGAGGATGGAACCGCGAGGGAGGCGTTGCCGTCGGCGCCAGTGAGGAGCGGGGCCTTTCTCTCGACTGGGTGAGCGAGGACGAGGCGCTGCTGACGGTCGTTGCGCCCCGAGGTGCCCTTATCACCGTATCCTCGGATGAGGGCACCAGCACCTTCACCATCCACGAGCTGATCATGTACACAGAGAGGGAGTGGATGGCAGCCGAGGGTCCGCTGAGTGCGAAGATCCTTGGCGGAAAGGTGGTGGACTGGCACCCGACTCTCGCGCAAGAGGCATACGTAGCGCTATACGATAACCGGTTCGTTGTTGCTCTCCTTTGCGTCTTCTCCCTGGCCTACGTCTACGTTCGATCCCAGGACAGATTCCGGCGTCTGGCTCCCTTACTGATCATTTGCTGCCTGCTGGTCTACCAGGTGCTCTTCTTCCTCGATCTGACGCCTACCCTGTATTGGGATACCCCCCTCTCCGATCCCTTCGTCAAGGCGTGTCTG
>CAYGQI010000272.1:0-2261 GCA_964351925.1 uncultured Anaerolineales bacterium
TGTGGATCGTGCTCGCCGTGGGATTGACCGGCAAGCAAGGTGCCGGCACTGTCACAGGAATCGCCAAAGGAGCAGTGGAGTTCCTCTCGGGCAACACCCACGGGATCCTGATTTTCCTCATTGACGTGGTGGCTGGCGTCCTGGTGGATCTGGGCATGCTGCCCTTCCGCAACAAGAACAGCTATCCGGCCTACATAGTGGCGGGAGGCATCGCCGCTGCCTCCAACGTCTGGGTGTTTCAGGCGTTCGCCTCCATTCCCAGCGACATACTCACCATCAGCGCCATCCTCCTGGTGTCACTGGTGTCTTTCGTCTCCGGCGTGCTCCTGGCTGGCGTGCTGGGGAAGATCCTCCTCGACTCTCTGCGCCGCGCTGGCGTGGTACGGGACCAGCCCGTCGGGACCTCGGGGCGGTGGCTCTACCCCGCGTTTCTTGGCATCGTCTCGGCGCTGACGCTGGCCGGAGGCGCCTATCTCTACTTCGCGCTTCAGGGACCACCCACTGTCCACATCGACGGGCGTGTGAAGGCGCCCTACGACTATAGCTACAGCGACGATGACAAGGCCCTGCTGGTCTCTATCCAGGAGATCGCGAAACCTGGACTGATGGGCACCTACACCGGGCTTCCGCTGCTGGAGATAGTGTCTCGGGCGCAGCCTGCCGCTGACGCCACCTCCGTGCTCGCCAGGGGGAACGACGGCTATGATTTCTTCATCGACATGACCGAACTGGTGGAAAACGAGCAGCTCATCCTGGCTCAGTCAGGGAGCGGCGGAGAGATGACCTACAGTGTCGCCGGAGCGCGGAACAGCAAAGCGTGGGTCAGAAACGTGGTGGAGATCACTGTCATTGGCCCCGCCGCCATAGAGTTCTCGGGGTCTCTGAACAAACCGCGGCAGTATGTTCCTGATATGTGGCAGTTCGAGATGGACAACGCCCGTCTCGATCTGGGATATGGCACTCGCAAGTACCAGGGCGTTTCACTGGCGACGGTTCTGGAGGCCATGGAGCCTCAGCCGCAAGCGACCAGGGTGACGCTACGGAACCGAGCGGGCGAGGCGCAGGTCATGGAGTTGCCAGCGGTTATGAACGATGTGAGCATTAGAATCTTCACCGTCGCAGCCGAAGAGGGGCTTACTTTCGCCGTAGCAAGTGACAGCGGCCAGGTATGGCTCACAGACGTCACGGAGATCGAAGTCAGTTGATTTGCATTCGCGGTCTCAGTTTCAAGTTCCAGGATAGCGAAACCTACGCGCTGAAGGATGTCCACCTGGATATCGAGCCCGGTGAGTTCGTGGTCATCACCGGCCCCAGCGGATGTGGCAAGTCGACTCTGGCCTTGGCCCTGGGTGGCTACCTCTTCCGCCAGTACGCCGGTGAAGCGTCTGGCGAAGTCAAGGTGGACGGCCTCAGCACCCGGCAGGCTGAGATCTTCGATGTTGCAGAGATCGTGGGGTTGGTCCAGCAGAACCCCGAGGCCCAACTGTGCACGCTGACGGTGGCGGATGAAGTGGCCTTCGGACTGGAGAATCGGCGTCTCCCAAAGTCCACCATCCAGGAGCGATCGGAGTGGGCCTTGGAGATCGTGGGTGCGCTACACCTTTTCGACCGTGCTCTCGCCACCCTCTCTGGCGGTGAGAAGCAGAAGATCGCCATCGCCGCCATGATGGCTGCCAAGCCCCAGGTGCTCATCTTCGACGAGCCGACATCGAACCTCGATCCCACAGCCACAGGGGAGATCTTCAAGGTTATCCAGCACATACGCGAGAAAGCAGGCATCACCGTCATCGTCATCGAGCACAAGCTGGGCTACCTGAGACCATTCCAGCCCCGGGTCGTGAGGATGGAGCAAGGCCGCATCGTCAGCGATGGAAGAGACCTTCCTCGCTACTCCCCATCCGAGAGTGTGCCTGCGCCTTCCAAGCGCAGCACGCCGATGTCCAACAACGGTCACACAGTGCGCACGGAGCACCTCACCGTCGAGTACGGTGACTCGCCCGTGTTGAATGACCTTTCCATCGACCTGCACACCGGTGAGTTCGTAGCTGTGATGGGAGACAATGGGTCCGGCAAGACTACCCTGCTGCGTTGTCTGATGGGGTTGCTCAAACCGCGGGCAGGGAAGGTAGTGGTCCTTGGCCATGACACGGGCAAGACACCCGTATCCTCACTGGCGCGAGACATCGGCTTCATCTTCCAGAATCCTGACCATCAGCTGTTCGCCGAGACTGTTTGGGAGGAAGCGATCTTCGCTCCCCGCA
>CAYGQI010000273.1:0-2256 GCA_964351925.1 uncultured Anaerolineales bacterium
AAGGCCCTCATCGACAACACCCCGGTGGTGGGGCGGGGTTCATACATGCCCCAGGTCGATCAGAGCAGAGAGTGGGTAAGCAACCCCCAAGGGCAGCACGCCGGGACCTTCAGCTTTGGTGCGGCTGTGGCTGAGGTGGAGGTCGATACGGAGACTGGACAGGTGAGGGTGACCAATGTCACCGGGGCGCACGATTGCGGCTTCGCCATCAATCCCATGGCGGCGGAAGGCCAGCTAGAGGGATCTGTCGCCTCCGGCGGTGTGGGGGCTACTCTGCTCGAAGAGCATGTGTGGGACGGGGGCCAGATGCTGAACGCCAACATGCTGGAGTACAAGGTGCCCCTGTCGGTGGACATGCCGCAGATCGTTCCCATCATCGTGGAGACCATCGATCCGGAAGGGCCCTTCGGCGCCAAGGAAGCCGGGCTCTGGGGTTCCATGAACATGTTCCAGGCTATCGGCAACGCCGTCTATGATGCCGTGGGCGTCTGGATCAAGGAGTTCCCTATCACTCCAGACAAGGTGCTCAGGGCACTCGAGGAGAAGGAACGAGGGTCATGAAGCTCAACGCCATCGACCACCTGTGTTTCGCTGTACAGGACCTGGACGAAGCCCGGAGGCGGTACGAGGAGGATCTGGGGCTGGAGCTGGATGGCCTCTATGTGTCCCAGAGTGAGAAGATCCGGGTGGCCCGCTACTACGTTGGGGGAGTAGCTCTGGAACTGATAGCGCCGACTTCAGCCGACAGTGAGGTGGCCAGGTTCCTCAAGAAGCGCGGGGAAGGCTTCTACCTCATCTCCTACAGGGTTGGCGATGTGGATGCTGCCTTGGCTGAGTTGAGGGCCAAGGGGGTGACCACTATCGACCAGCGTCCCCGTCTGCTGAAGGGCAATCGGTACGCCTTCATCCATTCTCCCAGGCAGCTCTCGGGTGTCCTGACGGAGGTGCTAGATGGGGAGTTCGACTACGACGAGGGGGAGCATGGTCAAGAAGCCGATTAGAGTACTGGTCGCCAAGCCCGGCCTTGATGGCCACGACCGCGGAGCCAAGGTGGTCGCCCATGCTCTGCGGGATGCTGGGATGGAAGTCATCTACACCGGCCTTCACCAGACGGTGGAGCAGATAGTAGAGGCAGCCCTGCAAGAAGATGTGCACGTGATCGGCCTCTCCGTACTCTCGGGGGCGCACCTGCCCCTCACCGAGAAGCTGATGGAGTTGCTGAGAGAGAAGGGCTTAGAGAGCCTCCTGGTTGTGGTCGGAGGCAACGTGCCTCGCAGGGATGTGGAGAAGCTGGAAGCCCTGGGAGTGGCTGGGGTCTTCCGCACCGGCTCTCACTTTGAGGACATCGTCAACTTCATCGAAGAGAGGGTCGCGCGTTGAGGTTGCACACGGCGACATGCGGAGGCGCTGGTCCATGGTGCGCAGCTCTCACGCTGACCATGCTGGTTCTCGCCGCCTTTCTTGAGCCGCGTCGTCCGTGGCCAAGTGACGCGTGTGCGGACTCTGGTGATCCGGGGCCGGCTATCCGTGATGAGAGGCAAGGTCCTGGCGGCCAAAGACTGCGGCCTTTTTCTGGTGTCCCCCGCTCAGTCGGCTCTGACTCCTGTGTCTACTTGGCGCTCTCGAAGCGGTATCCCACGCCGGTCTCGGTCTGAATGTACCTGGGGTTCTTGGGGTCTTCCTCAAGCTTCTGTCTAAGGTGCCAGATGTACACCCTCACGTAGTCCACATCGTCTTGATACTCCCACCCCCAGACACTCTGCAGTATCTGGCTGAAGGTGAGGGCGCGACCGGCGTTCTGCACCAGATATGCCAGGAGTCGGTATTCGGTCGGCGTGAGCTTCACCATCTCACCCCGGACAGTCACGCGGCGCTCCTTGAGATCCACGGTGAGGTAGTCATCGGCGTACGTGGTGGACTCCGAGTCGTCCACAGGCGGCAAGGCCGCCCGGCGAAGGACAGCTCGGGCGTGAGCGACCAGTACCTTGATGCTGAACGGCTTGGTCAGGTAGTCGTCGGCACCGTATTCCAGACCCCGAATCACGTCCTCGTCCTGCCCTCGTGCCGTCAGCATGACGATGGGCACGTCTGAGACCTCCCGGATGCGCCGACAGGTCTCCCAACCGTCCATTCGAGGCATCATGATGTCCAAGATGACCAGGTCTGGGTGATGGGCGAAGAACTGCCGCAGTGCTTCCTTACCATCGCTCGCGCAGTGGACCTCATAGTCCTCCCTGGCAAACGTGTATTCGATCA
>CAYGQI010000274.1:0-2251 GCA_964351925.1 uncultured Anaerolineales bacterium
CGACAATGGTTCTTCTGTCACCCCACGTGGGTGGCGGAGAGGCAACTCCGTCGCCGACGTCAGCAGGGTAGACAGAAACCTCTAGACTATACCCTCCTCCCCCCGGTCGAGGCAACCCCTCAAAGACGTAGTACTCCGTTTCCCGTTGCCCTGGTGCCCATGTGCTCGTGGGTTGGAACTCCGTGCTAAGGAGCAGCTTGTCGGCTCGTGCTGCCGGCTGGCCATCTTCTCTTGTCACCGCCAACTGCACAGCGTAGTCAACGTTGGGGACGTCCTCTGCCTGGCATTGTAGGGCTGCCCAGGCACCTGTGGAGGCCTCAGCATCAAATCCAAAGGCGGCACCGGTGAGTCTGAGGCCCTGTGCGAAGTCCACATTCAGGGACTGGAACTCCGAAGGGAAGGAAAACGCGACGTTGTCCGGTAATTCATACAGGAGCACGTCGAAACTGTCCCACTGCAGTGTCTCCACTTTCTCGCCGTGCTTGTCGAGAAGAAAGGCGAGTAGCCCCCTACTGTCGGCGTATGGCTCGTGCCATGGCTGGGCCAGGCCGTCCTCGGTTCTTTGGAGCAAGAGAGCTCGCTCTGCGCCCTGGCAGGCCTCAGTGAGTTCGCGAGCCAGGGTGTCCTCGTCCACGCGCACGTAATGGTGGGGTGCCTGTCCCTGATAGAGAAAATCAACAACGAAGTAGGCCATTCTCTGTTCGTCGTGGGGGCCGACGGGGATGAGCCACACTGCGTCGGGATCATCGAATTCATTCATTGCAGAGGCTATCTCCACAAAGCGGGGATCGAAGGCCTTGACCAGTTCGATCTCTTCCACCTGTGGAGCGAAGTAATCGCGAAAGGAGAGACCAGCGGAGAGCGTCACACACAAGCCGAGGGCGACCGCAATGCCCCATCGCGCTTGGAGGGACACCGCTCTGGCTCGCAACCATTCCCAACTCGCCTCCAGGCCCAGGGCGGGGAACACGTAGGCTATGGGCAGGGCACCGATAGCCCGCAGAGAGTGGGGCAGCTCGGGATAGGTCAAGATGGCGGGCATTTGCATGACCAGGAACCACACGATGCAGAACAGGTAGGGCGTCTTTCTCCACCGACGCAGGCTTAGCAGGAAGCCGATGACGAAAAAACCAAGGGTGATCAGATCGAAAGCTGGCCGGCCCGCGGGGTTGTGTCTGGTGTTGGGGTCAGCCAGGAAGCCAAACATGCCCAATTGGCGTAGCACGTTGAGGGCCAGCAGAACCGGCAGCGGTTCTCCAGTGTCCGCTCCGAAGACTGAGACCCCGAACCTCACCCACAGGCTCTTGGGGTCGGCCAAGAAGTGCAGGGCCAAGGGACCGAGGATCACGACAAAGGAGAGTACGAAGACTGACAGGGCCGCGAACACAGGTACGTTCAGGGAGAGGGCGCGTCGCATTGGGGCCGCGTCGCGTGTCTTCATCCAGGTTCTTCGCGCAGCCAGGATGAGGAAAGGGATCAGCAGTAGAGGAAGGAATCGGCTGGGAGTGTAGGTGTAGAAGGTGACGCCGAAGCAGGAGCCGGCCAAGGCCAACCACACGTACGTCGATCTTTGGCTGGGATGACTGTCAAGCTGATTCCAACCGCGCCACAAAAAGTAGAAAGTGAGGGCGGCAAAGAGAGGGAGGAGCACTCCTCGGAAGCCCAGGCGGCTGAAGTTGAGGTGCCAGTAGGAAGTGGCCAGCCAGAGACTGGTCAGAAAGGCCACGGCGCGGGCCCGTTGGTGGGTAGATCGTAGTAGTTCCTTGACCAGCAGATAGGTCACCGGGATCGTGGCCGTGCCAGCCACGGCCGCCACCATCCGGATCGCCAGTGGGTTCCTGCCCAACAGGGCGATGGAGATGGCGACGAGGTAGATGAACAGGGGCTCTTGGGTTCCGTAGAAGACGGCCAGATCGCCCTCCAGGACCCGGAGAGCTTCCAGACCATTGGCTGCCTCGTCGCGCCACAGGCCTATGGGCAGCTCGTTCAGGCGATAGAAGCGGAAGAAGGCGGCGATGAGCACGAGGATCAGGATGACGACGAGGTCCAGCCTGGCCGCTTTCCTCATAGAGTGTCCTTGAGGACGCACCAGCTAACGCGCCACCGCTGTGCTTGGCGACCTGTGGCAGTGGTTGAGAGGTCTGTCCGTCCAACCGCAGCCGGTATGAGGCGCCACGCAGAGTTGCAGTGCTCGGTGGTCCGATCGCAGACCGGGCCTTGGTCCGGCATGTTCACCATCTCGCTGCTTCAT
>CAYGQI010000275.1:0-2246 GCA_964351925.1 uncultured Anaerolineales bacterium
TCCGTGCAGAAGCAGACCCTCTCCGCGACGAAACCTGGCACTTCTGTGTCGGGCAGTGGCTGATTTGACAGCTATCAATACCTGTGATACAATAAGTCGGTTTTTGTCAAAATCAAACAAACTGAAGGAGGTAGTGTCTGATGGATTTCACAATGTCTCCTGAGCAGGAACTTTGGAAGCAGACTGTACGCGAGTTTGCTGACCAGGAGCTGGAGCCGATAGCCAGGAAGATAGACGAGGAATGGCACCGGATACCCGACGAGATCATCAGCAAGATGGCCGACTTGGGGATTTTCGGCATCACCATTCCCGAGGAGTACGGCGGCTGTGCCGTCCCGGGCGAGGAGATGCAGTATGCAGTGAATACGATCTTCGAGCTCGCCCGAGGGGAACTGAGCATGTCGCTCCCCGTCTACACCCTGCTGTGCATCGGCTGGGCCATGCTGATCGTGGACTACGCTACTGAGGAGGCCAAGGAGGAGATTCTTCCGAAGGTGGCCTCCGGCGAGTGGTTCCTGGGCATCAACACGACAGAGCCCGGCGGAGGGTCGGACCTGGCCAATATCAAGCTGGCTGCGACCAAGGATACCGGCACGAGCTGGATCGTCAACGGCGAGAAAGCCTATATCAGTGGCGTTCGCGAGTCCGACGAGAGGGGCGGCGGTCACTGCACTCTGTTCTTGACCCAGCCCGAGAAGGGATACAAGGGAGCGACCTTCGCCTATTTCCCCGCCAACGCTAAGGGTACCAGCTACACCACCTACTCCGATATGGGCCGTATGGGCCTGTCCACCGGTGGGTTCATCTACAAGGATGTCGAGATCCCCAAGAAGTACATTCTGGGTGAGGAGAACAAGGGCTTCTACGTGAACATGACGGGCTTCAACGTCGCCCGTGCGGTGGTATCCGCCGCTTGCCTGGGAGGCGCAGAGAAGTGCCTGGATATCAGCCGCGACTACACCAAGCAGAGGATCCTCTTCGGCAGGCCCTTGATCAACTTTGAGGGTATCTCCTTCGAGATGGTGGACGACAAGGCCGAGCTGGAGATGCTCAAGCTGATGCTCCAGAGGGGTGCCTGGTTGATCGACCAGGCTCGCAAGGACAAGTCTAAGGTTGACTACCGGGATATCAACCGCACCATCGCCTTGTGCAAGTGCTATTCCCCTCCATTGGGAGTGCGCGTGGCGAAGAACGGCATGATGTATCACGGCGGGTTTGGCTACACGAAGGAAACCCCGCTCGAGATGTCGCTGAGAGGCACCATGTCCTACCTGGTGGGTGCCGAGGGCGGCTATCACGTGATGAAGATCATCATGGGCCGTGACTGGTTCGGCGACGAGGCTGTGCCGTATCGTGGTTCTCAGGAGGGTCACTAGGACGCTGAGGTCTCCTTCAGCGTGCCCAAGATAGGACCCGCTGGTTAGCTCGAGATGCCAGGGGGGATGCAAGTCCCCCCTGGCAGTGTGTCTGCAGTACTGATCCAGCCACGATGATCACCTCCCATCGCGATTGGTGGCTGGTGCCGTCTTCCCATGGGCGTCGTTCGGTGGCGTTCCCCGTGTGCTGGAGGCCGGTCCGCAGTGACGATATGTGCGTTTGAGGGCAGGGTGCCCAGACTTGGTGAGAACGTGTACGTGCATCCGTCAGCTGACATCATCGGGCTGGTGACCATCGGCGATGAGTGCTTCGTCGCACCGGGCGCTCGGATAAGAGGCGACTATGGTGAGATCATCATCGGTAGGGGAACGAGCATAGAAGAGAACTGCATTATTCACGCTCGGCCGCACCAGGTGACACGCATAGGTGACTACGTAACAGTGGGTCACGGCTCGATCATCCATACGGCCACGGTGCACGACTACGCCGTGGTGGGGATGGGAGCCATCATCAGCGACTGGGCCGAGGTGGGGGAGTGGGCTGCTGTCGGCGAGGGCGCCGTGATTACCCAGGGCACTGAAATCCCCCCGGGGAAGGTAGCGGTTGGTGTGCCTGCCAAGGTGATAGGCGATACGAAGGAGGAGTGGAGAGAGCTGTGGGGTAGCTATAAGCATGTGTACGTCGATCTTGCTCGTCGCTATCCGAGGGGGTTGAGAGAGGTGGCAGAGGGTGAGTGATGCGGCTGAAGAGAAGGTAGAAGTTGTCGTTGTGGGGGCTGGGCTGGCAGGGCTATCCGCAGCGTATGTCCTCGCGCAGGCGGGTGTTGACACGGTGGTCGTGGAGCGCGGAGACTATCCTGGTGCCAAGAA
>CAYGQI010000276.1:0-2242 GCA_964351925.1 uncultured Anaerolineales bacterium
AGAGGTATTTGTTGGATCTTTTAAGAAATTCAGAGTTTCTATAGCACGTTCGCGTTTGAAATCTGAACCCCACCACCTCACTGAGGTGACATTTTTGACCGAGAAAGATAGAAGATACCAACTAGTAAAAGAAAAATCGTCTAAAATAAGTTCGTCTGGCTTAATGTTCTCGTGCACCCATAAAAGAACATCATAGTCGTTAGCAAACCCATTCCTCATGAGCCAACTGTACTTGTTTGCTTGTTCGAACGCAAAATTAGAAAACAAACTAGGCGTAAAAACTAGTAAAATAATCAGAAGGACCGCTACATTACTAGGATTAACTTGTCTGACGTAAAGGCGATTTTTGAATGCAAGTTGTATGGATATGTGCCTAAAATCAGTAGAAATATGACTTAAGAAGGCTGATAATAGTACCCAAGAAATGAGGGAGCACGCCATGAGACTCCTATTTGGGAGTATAGACGAGAAAATGGGGAAAAGTGCAGGATGTAGCGAGAACATGACGGGTAAGAATACTACGAGGTAGAAAAGGGCCACTTTGGCGTGGAGGTGTCTAACCACAAAGAAAATTGAAATAATCCCGCCGACGAGAATTGCGACTCCGATCGCGCTAGTATAGAATATAGGTGGATATATCGCATAGCCAGGGCTTCCGTATACCTGACTAATGCGAAGGTATATCCCTTGTAATAGCTGAAAAAGAAACTCCTGATTGATAGTCATGGGTAAGACTATAAGAAAAAGTAAAGCTATCACTAAAAAGAGTGAGAAGAGCAATACGTTTTTCCGTCCTATTGAGATATTTCTGAGGGCTTTCACTATTTTTCCTTTGCGTAATGCTGAGAGTAGAAGATAGAGAATAGGAAAGATTACGAAAGGTGGATATACGAGAAAAACAGCAAGAATTATCACTAATAATAGTGTTCTGTTACGCATTGAAGAATTGCTTTGGAATTGAATTTCGCTAGTCGCTATCGGGAATATTAGAAAGAGGAGTACAGCCAAGAAACCAAATAAGTTCTGAAAAGGTCCATTATAAAAATATCCAAGGGCCCATTGTTCCAAGTCTAAACCAATGAGAAAAGTGGAGAGAAACGCAAATAATGAGAGAATGTTTGATTTTGTGAGTATATAAGTTGAAGTATAGAGCAACATAGGTATAAGAATCACAATGGCGCCCCCAACGATGAATACGGCCTCGCCTGGAAAGACTCCTGTCAACATTGAGAAGTTGGCCGATATAATATGTAAACCAGTGAAACCAGATATCGGTGGAGTTAATGGCAGAGAAGCGTCATATGGCGCCAGACTGAACGTTATCTTCTGGTTGTACTCGAGAACACTGGTAAACAATCCGTGGTTGAATATGTCTCCTGGTGGTGGCCATCCGATGATTGAGATTACAGTACTAAAATGCAAGAAAGTTATGATGAATAGAGCCGCGGGTAGAATATTATCAAAAGACGTGATGTTTGTCATAGTTTTTATTTCAGATTTGAACTTAAGATGATAATATGATACTAGTAACAATGAAAACAAGGTGATTACAACGGGAGTATACCCATTAATTCCAACAAAACCGGTGATAAAAAGTAAAACTGTAAGGCTTAATAAGCCTAACGCCAAGCATATAGGCAGCTTTACGAAGAATGGAAGATTAAGGAGCCCTTTGGTTCTAGCCCAAAATAAGAGTGCATAGCCCAAAAAGAAAGAAAAAAGGTAAAGCAGGCCTATATATAAAATGGCGGATGTTTCATTTAACATCGATAAACACGCGTGGCTCTGAATTTTATTCTGCTGGGTTTATCTAAGGCGCGGGGAAGTTGAATAATTGTGTTTTTGTTATGTATGATAGTTGTCTTGATTGAGTAGAGGTTTCTATGTTCTATCCTGTGCTCAAGTGTCAAAATAAAAATAATGGCATCGAAAGAATCCTTAGCGTCGCTTGTCCACACAACAACTTCATGCATTCTCTTCAGCAATTCACTCGAAACTTGGTAAGCCACTTTAACAGGTCCTCCGAAAGCGCAGGCGGGAGGAAAATAAGGCATAACTTGAAGAATCTTCATGTTAAGGCTTCTTATGAGTGATGTGAACGGCATTCACGTTAATCGACTTGTGAATGCCTATCGGCGTATATTTGCTATACGTGAAATTCAAAAAGTCTTTCAACGCCTTAACCGTGTCAGACTTCCGTGAGTTTCAGCAATAGTTGTTCGTATTCGTCCAAACAATTCTT
>CAYGQI010000277.1:0-2225 GCA_964351925.1 uncultured Anaerolineales bacterium
CAGCCACTCTTGCACCTTCGATCTCAGCAAGTGAGACATCCTCAGAAACGACCGCCCCGCCACCCTCTTTGTACCAGACAGAGTAGGACCGAAACGGATACTTGGTCTCAAGACCGCGCTGCAAAACCATGATGGCGGTCCGGTTGCTGGCTCCCTCGAACGGCTTCAAGCCGGACATGTCGTCAACGGTGACGACGCGAATGGGCGTACCGCTGCCGAGTCGAAATCGCCGGAACCCCTGCCCTGCGCCCGCCGTCTTGAACACACTCTGGGTAATCAAGAAACCCAACTTGCCACGGTCCTTGAGATAGTCATCCATGGCCACGTAGGTCATCAGCATGGAGATGTCTTTCTTGCCTTTGCCCAGGATGGCGTCCATGCCGCTGTGGGGGAACAGGCCGTGATACTGCCACAGAGCAACGGTGCTGGCGCGATAGTCCTCGGGCAGGCTCTCCCAGTTCACCCAGGGCGGATTGCCCATCACGTAGTCGAACCGCCCCTGGAATAGCGGTGCGAAGGCGTTCTTGATCACCCTGGCCCAGATGCCGTTAATCCCCTGGTCGTCCAGTTCCTTCAAGCGCTCATAGAGCCCCGTGGCCACGGCCAGTTGCCCCTGGTTCCCCTCCAGGGCGGGGAACGTCTCCGCTGCGCGGCGCTGGAACTGCTCCCCCGTCAGCCCCACGTCCACACTCTCCTCCAGCAGCGAGGCCAGGCGGTCTATTTCCTGGGCGTCCACCAGCGCCAAGGGCACCGAGAACTTGCCCACCGCCGTGTTGAAGGTGTATCGGTCCTGCTCGAAAAGGGTCTGCCCGGTGCTGGGGGTCATGATGGAGTCCGCCAGGTACACGGGGATACTGATCTCCCCCCGCCGGTGCTGGATCAGGTCGCCCAGGGCCAGCAGATAGTTGGTCCGGGCCGAGATCACCGCCAGGGGGTTGAGGTCGAAGCCCACTACGTTGGACAGGATCTTCTCCAGGGCCTCGTGCTCCGGCATCATCCGCTCCTCGGCCCAGTTGCGCATGCGCCGGATGGCCAGAACCAGAAACGTTCCCGAGCCGCAGGCCGGGTCCAGCAAACGCTTCGCGGGGTCGATGATGGGCGGTGCGCCCTTCTTCGGAGCGCCACAGAGCTGGTTCAGCAGCCTTTCCGCCAACCAGTCGGGGGTGTAATATTCTCCCAAGGCGTGGCGAAGCTTCCTGGGCATCAGGTTCTGGTACAGCTTCTTCAGCAGGTCCCGCGTCTCCTCGGGGTCCACGTCCAACGTGACCAGCGAGTAGAGCGCGAGCTGCGTGATCACCTGCCGGATGGCCTGGTCTATCTCCTCGCCCCACAGGTCCAGGTACCAGCCGAAGAAGTCGCCTTCCAGGAAGTTGCTGACGCCGAAGTCGGCGAAAACGCCGCCCCGCTCCATCTTCTCCAGGTAGGCGCACAACTTCTCCGACGAGTAGGTCGCCACCTGTTGAAGTCCGGTCCCCAGCATAGGGAAAGCGTAATATGAGGCGATCTGCACCGCCAGTAGTTTGATGAAGGTGGCATAGTAGGTGTGGATGACGAAGAATAGACGCAATGGATCGGGCTCTGCTTCATGCACACCAAAATCGGAGGCCAGAACAGGTATGTCCAACCGGGAGGATTGCCTCTCCCAGCCGCAGACCTCGCTGAACTGGAGTTGCCACTGCTCGAAGAGGGTTCGGACCTTCGGCAGCTCAGCCCTAGAAAGGGCATGATAGAGGGTCCCGACGCAGGCGGCGGCGACGGCAGTGCCTCCGCCGAAGTCCCTCAACAGATTCTCAGGAGTGAGGGCCAGCTCGGTGCTGAGGGAGCTGAGATAGCGCAGCAAGCGCTCCGTGGAAGAGGCCGTCACCGGTAGGGCGTCGTCCACGTGCCAGTGCCCATCCCGGAAGCGCACGAAGATGAAGTAGTGGCCGTCCGTAGCCACCCCGGCCAGACGCTTCAGGCGGTGCCGCTCCACCTGGCTCAACTCTTCCAGGTACTGCTTCACCTGGACAAGGGCGTGCTGGTTGGACTGATAACGGTTGGTGTCTCTCAGCGATCCGGGAGGTTCGTACTCGATGACGAAGCGGTTGTAGACGGCATCCGCCCGGCCGTTGACGAGGGTGTATTCCTCGCGGAGATCCAGGTCGAGGTCGAGTTGCTCGGTGAAGTCGCCGATAAGGCGCGTGATCGCCGTGCGCAGCTCCGCTTCGTTGCGGGCACGGTCCCCC
>CAYGQI010000278.1:0-2206 GCA_964351925.1 uncultured Anaerolineales bacterium
ATGTATCAGGGCGTAGTATACATGTAGTACGACATGTGCAATTAACAAACTTTAACTGAGATAGTGGTACGACATTCAAAGTATTTGTTAGTTAATTAGAAAGTCTTATATGGTCAGGAGCCCTATCTCTATTGAGGGCTTGAGTTGGATATACTTGAAAGGCCTGAAGTGTCCGAGTGGCTTGTTGAATGTCGCAAGAACAGTACGCGCCGAGTTTACAGCAGCAACATAGCAAAGTTTTTCAAGTGGTACCAGGGCTCGTTTGAAGACTTTTTGAAATTGGATTCTAAGGCCGCCAGGCATCTTCTATTGAAATATCAAAATGAGCACAGCGATACGCCGGCAAACACGGTTAACAACGTGATGACGCCCATGTGTAGTTTTCTAGCGTTTCTGGATAAATCCGTCAATTTGCGTGGCAAACGCCTAGCTTCTACGCCTGACTTGGATTCGCATGTTTTCACTAACGGTGACTTGGCAAGAATGTTTGATATTGCCAATGTCAAGGAGAAGGCCCTTCTTGCTTTGGGCACGAGTCTCGGCTGGGAAATCTCAGCGGTCCTAGAATTTAACCGCGAGACCCTGCAAAGTTTGGTTGATCGTGCGAAGGCTGACGGCAAACGATTCATTTATTTCAGATCCGTCCGAAAGAAAACTGGAGCTGCACGACTTGGCTGTTTGAATCCTTTGGCCCTGGAATGGCTTGAGAAATATCTTAAAGAACTGCCTGCAAAGAAACTTAGAAAACGCAAAGAACGACATGCAACCAAGGATCGCCCACTAAGCGAAGTTTTCGACATGGGCGAAGAAGGTGCAAACCTGATCTTAAAACGTCTCGCAAAAGAAGCAGGGTTAGTATTGACCGGGCGCGTTCATTTCCACAAAATTCGCGGTTGGGTCATGTCAGGATTGAGCCGAGCAGGTTTTAATGAATTCCAGATCAAATATACTGTTGGAAAAGCTATTCCATTAAGAGACATGACATATCTGCAAACTCTACAAGAGGAAATAGAAGAACGATACCCGAAAGCGTACGAGCAGTATTTGAACATTAAACCTGAAAAAATCGTGCAAGTTATCGACCAGAAAAAGAGTCAAGAAATAGAAGAATTGAAAGGTATGAAGCGTGAGAATGAGGACTTGAAGAGAAGGCTTGAAAGAACTGAGGAAATGCTTGCCAGACTTGAAACAGCAGTAAGAGAACTAAGACAGCAAACCTAATTCTTTTCGATTTATTGGAAAATCTTACTTCTTTCGTCTTTCAACTCATTCAGAGCTTCCATATACTCTTTTTCCGGATGGTTTTTCATGGCTAGGCTATATTGCTCTCGTTTCAAACTAGCTAAATTTCTGAGGATAATCATCTTAACAGAATATTCCTGAGGCGTATGTCGGTTAAGCAGACTTTAAATGTCAGCTATGACTTGTTCAAGTGCCACAAACTTGTAAAGACGCATAATCAAGTCAATAAGCTGTTTCAGTCGTAATCCAGACAGTTTTTCAATATTCTCCTCAATTTCTAAGCGTTTTGCATCCAGGTCAATGCGTGGAAGGATAAGACTGTAAGAACCTTTCAGTTTGCCTTTCTTATTCTTCTTAACGAATGAACCTTCTAGGCCTTCTAGATGACGCTGCAATCTAGGAGCAGAATATTTCGGATCTATCGTCTTTTTGCATTTTTCTAACATCTTATTGAAGTGAAAAGTCAAAGATTCTGTTTCCCTGGAAGTATCGAGAAATAGGATAAACAGCTTTTCACAGTCCTTGCATGTTTCTATTCCATGAATTAATTTCTTAGCCATTTTGACATCACTACGCATGTGTACTAGTACGTATGTGTTACTGTCTTATATAATTGTGCAACTATTGGATAAAACCGAGAAGTATGATTCCAGAATACAAGGAATTAATTTCCTTTAGACTTTCAACAGAAGAACGACAGCAGATACAACAACTGATCCAAGAAGGCCGGTTCAAAAGCATTAGTCAACTTGTCAGAAAAGCCCTGGAGGAATTTCTCTCTAAATGACTCAATCTGCTGAAACTAAACTTCAACAAGTTAGAGATAAACTTCTGAGCATTGAGGCCGACATCGCAAGAGCCCGAGCTATTCTGAAAGGTGTTCAGAATGATTGAGTGTATATTGGTATATATGAAGAAGGTAAGTAGTTCTCTGTTCTCTGGTCGTTCCCATACGTTCATACTC
>CAYGQI010000279.1:0-2205 GCA_964351925.1 uncultured Anaerolineales bacterium
ACAAGCCGCTTGACCAGGGGGAGGCCACACAACCTGACCAGGGCTTTCGGCTGGCCGCCATCCTTCTCCATCGCCAGGATCACTAACTTCACGGCTTCTTACCTCCCACTGCTTTCATGGCGCTCAGCGGAGGCAGCGCTGACCTTGCAATTCCGCCTCCGCATACCGCAGGTCCTCAATGGTGTCCACATCCATCCAGAAGGCTCCTGAGACATCACAGGCCCAGAGAGGATCACCGGACAGGATGAGACGAGTGAGCGCCTGGCTGAGGCCATAGCCATCGTCGCCAACCTCGGCCAGGGCCACGATGGCCGGAAAGACTCGCCGGGTCAGGTGAAAGACGCCGGTGTCAATGCCGTTCCAGGGTGTCACGTCCTTGCCGAGGCGCGTGATGATCCCGGCCCCATTCACCCAGACACGAGTGGCGTCGTTCACCTGGGGTGGAGCCTGGGCCTGGTAGTCCACCCCCAGGGCATGGCGGCCAAAGGGGACAGCGCACAGGGCAGCGACGATGGCTGGCGCTATCAGGTGGTCAGCCATGCTCAGGAGGAAGTCGCCGCCGTCCAGGTAGGGCTGGGCAGCGTAGAGGGAGGTGGCGTTGCCTAGCTCATAGTTAGGATTGAGGGCATACTCCACCCTTGCCCCGTAGCGCGCCCCGTCACCCCACCACTTTTGGATTTGCTTTCCCCGGTAGCCCACCACAATAACCAGGTCCCGAATCCCCGCCCGTGCAAAAGCTTCGATGGTGTAGTCAAGCAAGGGGCGGCCGCCTACGGCGATGAGCGGCTTGGGGCAATAGCTGGTCAAAGGAGCCAACCTGCTCCCATCTCCAGCAGCCAAAATTACGCCTTTCATGTTCTGCCCTCCTTCACTGCTTCAATCGCAGAGCCATATACGTGAGCTTCACAGACGCTCGTACCGGTCCACGTCCCAGACGAAGACGGTAGCTCCGCCCACGGGGATTTCGATAGGAGCATAGGTCGTCCCCTGGCTGAGCGCGGAGACAGCCGAGGCACCTACAGGCCACCGGCGAGCATGGCAGCGCCGGCGTAGCGTGTCCAGCACGTCGTCTACCAGGGAGGCCTCCACCCCTACCAGGAGAACACTGTTGCCCCGGCGCAAAAAGCCGCCGGTGGAGGCGATCTTCGTGGCCCGGTAGCCTACGGCTGCCAAATCATCTAACACTGCTTTAGCATCATCATCCTGAACGATAGCCATGACCATCTTCATAGGGCCCTCTTCGCCTCCGTAGTCGTAAGAGCAATAGCATGGCCCACCCAGGGCGCAGCCCAGGCAGCAGTAGGCCTTGTCGTCGCTCATGATGGCTAGCCAGGTGATGCGGATACCACAGTTAGCGCAGTGCAAGTCGTCTGATCTTGTGAGCCTGCTTATCCCTGGCTCCCATTCTGAGCTTTCACTTGCACATCCAGGTGTCCACTGAACCATCAGGCCTCCCGCAAAGAGTCTGGGCTTCCTGCCGACACCATTATAACCTGCAAAGCTTATTGTACCAGAGGGAGGTAAAAATTGGGGTTAACAGAGGTAAAGGGAAGGTTAAAATGCAGCCGTGGGGATGCTGGAGCAGCGGAGGGCTGGGGCACGTGACAAAAGTGTCACTACTTACGTCTTCACGAAGCGGTATCCAATGCCTCGCGCGGTGAGGATGTGGCGTGGGTTCTGGGGATCGGGCTCGATCTTTTCCCGCAGGCGACGGATGTAAACCTTGAGATAGTCCAATTCGTCCTTGTACTCGTGGCCCCAGACCTTGGCCAAGAGGGTGCTGTGGGGAAGTACCTGGCCGGCATTGCGCACCAGGTGATAGAGCAGGTTGTACTCTGTGGGCGTGAGCTTAACCGGCTTGCCGTCCACGGTCACCTGCCGCTGGGCAAAGTGCACCGCCAATCGCCCGCAGACGAAGTCGGGACCCCGGGGGGCCGGCAGGGGCATGCGGGCCCGGCGCAACACCGCCCGGATGCGCGCCAATAGCTCCAGGTGGCTGAAGGGCTTGGTGACGTAGTCGTCGGCTCCCAGTTCCAGCCCACGGACCTTGTCGGCCTCGGCATCCCGCACAGTAAGCATGATCACCGGCACGTCGGAGAATTCCCGCAATTGACTGCAGACCGCGTAGCCATCCATCCCCGGCATGGCGATGTCTAGAAGCACCAGGTCTGGGTGTTCTTGCTCCACCAGGTCTATGGCCTTCTC
>CAYGQI010000280.1:0-2199 GCA_964351925.1 uncultured Anaerolineales bacterium
GGTCCATGTCCGCCATCTGCCCGTAGAGATGGACCGGCAGTATGGCCCTGGTGGCAGGACCGATCTTCCCCTCCAGTTGCGTGGAGTCCATGGTGTAGCTACGCGGGTCTATGTCCACCAAGACCGGCCGGGCTCCCGTCAACTCGATGGCCGCCACCGTGGCAACGGCCGTGTGTGACACGGTAATCACCTCATCCCCGGGGCCGACACCACAGGCCAGCAGCGCCAGATGCAGGGCCTCGGTACCGGATCCCACCCCCACCGCGTGCCCAGCGCCAAGATAGGCAGCGAACTCCTCCTCGAAGGCCTGCACTTCGCTGCCCAGGATGAACCACCCGCTGGTCAGGACACGTTGGATACTGGAGTCGATCTCGTCCTTGATGGAGAGGTATTGCAGCCTCAAGTCGCTGAAAGGGATCACCGGGCTACTCCCAGTACCGTTCCTTGTGCTGGCGGTAGTACTCGATGCTCCTCGCCAAACCCTCTCGCAGGGGCACCCGAGGCTGCCAGCCCAGAGTCTCGCGGATCTTGGTGTAGTCGCCGTAATAGTCGCCGATGTCTATGCGCTTCTTCTCCGGGGGAAAGGGCACCAGCCTGTAGCTGGCCTGAGGACACAGCTCCATCAGCGTCTCCACGATATGCAGCAGGCTGACGGGGTCCGGACCCCCCAGGTTGTACACGTGGCCATTCACGCTCTCCATCGCGCCCGCCAGGAGGAAGGCCTCGACGACGTCATCCACGTAGTTGAGATCCCGAAGTTGTCGGCCGTCCCCGTATAGCGATATCTCTTCGCCATCTATGGCCAGCCTGATGAACCAGCCGATGAACCCCTGACGGTTATGCTTCATCAACTGCCGGGGTCCGTAGGTGTTGGTCAGCCGGAGCGAAGTGGCTCGAATGCCGTACACGTTGCTGTACAGAATGTGATACCACTCCCCTGCCATCTTGTTGATGCCGTTGACGTCGGAAGGGTGTAGCAGGTGCTTCTCGTCCACTGGCAAATAATCAGGAACGCCATAGACCTGCCGCGTGCTGGCGTAGATGATCTTCACCGATGGGTTGTTCCGCCGGCACGCTTCCAGCAGCGATAGCTGGCTGCGGCAGTTGATCTCCAGGTCGGTGTAGGGGTCGCTCATGCTGTCGATGTGACTCACCTGGCCGGCCAGGTTGAAGATGTGGTCCTGGCCGCGCACCAGGTAGTTCATGCCTGAGGCATCCCTCACGTCGGCGACGTTGATCCGCACCCGATCCTTGATGTCCTCCACGTTGAACAGATTGCCCCCGTAGTCGGGGATCAGGGAATCCACGATAAGCACATCTGCCCCATACTCCACCAGACGATGGGCCAGGTTGCTGCCGATGAACCCCAGGCCGCCGGTGATCATCACTCTCTTGTCTCGATAGCTATCCCTGAAGTCCATCTTCCTGTCTATCTCTGCCCACCAGCTCGGGCCAGCGCAGCTTCCACCATAGTTTCAAGAGATCGATGCCCACTCTGGCTATGCGCCGGAAGTTGAAGAACTGCGATTTGCCATAGGCTCGATGATAGTGGTGCACAGGCACCTGGGTGATCCTGAACCCGGCGTGTCTGATCTTGGTCATCATCTCCACGCAGATCACGCCGCTGTCGGATTCCAGGTGCACCTTGTCGAACACAGAACGGCGGATGAGCCGGAAGTCGCAGTCCACGTCCTTGAGATGTATCCCGAAGGCCAGGTTGGTCATCCAATGGTACAAACGGCCGATGATCACCCGGTGCAGAGGGTCCGAGCGACCGATCTTGTACCCCTGTACCATGTCGATGGAGTCGTTCATCTCCTTCCACAGGCCCGGGAGGTCGCGGACGTCGTACTGGGCATCCCCGTCGGTGTAGAACACGAACTCCTTGCTGGCCTGGGAGAACCCGGTACGCAGCGCACCGCCGTACCCCTTGTTCTTCTCGTGGTGGACGACCCTTACTCTGTCGTACCGTCGCTCCAGTTCGTCCAGTATCTCGCTGGTATAGTCGCGGCTGCCATCGTTGACCACGATCACTTCGTAGTCATCGGTCAGCTTCTCCAGGACGAGAATGGCTGAGAGAACCATACTGGCGATGGTGCCGCCATCGTTGTAGGCCGGGAAGAAAGCCGAGATGCCGTTCTTTGAGCCCAGCTCCATTCATTACCCCCGCATTGGACACTGCCTGTGCCATCACAGGCC
>CAYGQI010000281.1:0-2187 GCA_964351925.1 uncultured Anaerolineales bacterium
TCGAAGAAGTAGACCAGGTCGTCCACCAACAATCTGTCCTGCTCCACTCGGGAGGGATCCAGTTCCTCGTAGAGCTCCACCTTGGCGATGGAATCGAAGATGGGCAATCGCCGGAAGTAGTCGAACTTGAAGGGCGGATTTCGGGAGATGTTCCCCGAGGGAAGGCGTTTCCCGTGGGTGCTCTGATAGTACTGCGCCTGTGTTTGCTCCACTCCAAAGACCCCAAAGCTGTTGCGCCAGCCCAAAGGAAACTCCAGGATGGAGAAGTCGCCAGGTTCCTGAGCCAGCGTGTTGTACCACGCGGGGACCCTGGCGTCTGTAAGGGGCATAGGGACAGATAGGTGTTCGAACAGGAGAATTGCCGAAAGGGCAGCCGAGACGCCGAGAACCACAGCGGTGCCCTTCAGGCGCTGCACGATCGCGTTTGCAGCGAAGCCCACCAGCACGGCCAAACACAACATAAGTACGGCGCTGAAACGGTGGGGCACGCGATTCGCGTTGACGAAGGGGATGTAGTGTAGCACGATGAAGGGCAGAGGCACGTTCACCAGGAGCCCATCAAGGTCGAACGTGGACCGCCCGTTGATGTAGAGCAGTGGCCCCATGGCCAGCACAGCGGAGGCGAGGGCGCCCAAAGTCCATGCTTTGAGTCGGCCCCAGTACCTCACGCTGGCAAGAAGGGCGAGAACCAGCACGACCCAGCCCACGAAGACTGTGTTCACGTCCACGAAGCGAGCGGTCCCTTCGCGTACTGCGATCAGCTCCTGCGTCCAGCCTCCTCCGAAGATGGGATGCAGGGCGGTGGGAGTGGTGAACCCGAAGAGATCCACCAGAAGCTTGTCAGAGTGCCCCCAGCCCTCCATGGCGTATTCGCCTCGCAAGAACTCTCTGACGATGGGATAAGCAACCGCGCCGTAGACGACCAGGAAGGTCAGTAGAAGGACGCCCAGGCGCTTGGCGAAGCCCAGGCTGGCCGCCCGGCGCCGACCCGCGAAGCCGAGGACGACCAGGGTCAAGAAGGCCAGGAAGACACCGAAGAGCATGTCACACAGCATAGCCAGCGCGGCAAACACCCCCGCCAGGACTGCGTTGAGCCATCGTCTCTCATGGAGGCTCTTGGTCAGAAAGAGAACGTACAGGGGCAGCCATTGCGTGGTCACCATTTCGTTGTGGCCCAGCGCCGCGTAAACGAAGTGGTAGGACGAGAAGGCGTAGACCAATCCTCCCATGAAGGCTGCACATTCGCGAGGCAGAGTGCTGACAGTCTGCGGGTCTCTGTCAACTCGCAGCAAATACCTCAGCAAAAGGTAGGTCCCGTATCCTGAGAAGGTGAAGGCGAAGACGTTCATCAGGTTGGCGATGACTGGCAGAGAGACGAAGGGCTGCAATGGGAGGGAGAAGAGGGAGTTGAACAGGTTGTAGGTGTACAGAACCAGACTGATGCCCAGGGGGTAGAAGATATGGCTTGAGAACAGGGGGTTGGAGTGTAGTTTGAGCAGAGAGTAGCGGAACCACCACGTGTTCCAGATGAAAGTGTACTCGTCGAAGGCCCAGATGTTGGTCCCCATGACGTGGGTGTTGAAGTGAGTGAGCAAGGGATAAGTGAGGATGAGGGTCAGGACGGCGTAGAGGGCAACGACGAGGAGTTGTGTGACGGCTCTTTTGCGCATGAACTTGGCCAAGAGCGGCCTCCCGGCAGCAGCCTACTTGCGGCTAATCTTATCACAGCCAAGGGCTCCTGGCAACGGACAATCGCCAGGATGACGTCGAAGCACGCGTTCGCCGGGGACAGGGCGAGCGGCTAGGGTCGAATGTAGAGGGTCAGACGCTCGGAGCCAAAGCTGTGGTGCTCGGCTGCCCAGCCTTGTTGGGCAAACCACAGATCGAGGGAACTGGCCTGGGGCGGCAGGTCGTTAGGGATGAGCCAGATTCGAGGATGTCGGTGTGCCATGGTGTCCAGCAGGGCCAGGGTGTCCTCGGGCAGCGGTTGTTCACCCTCGAAGAGGCCGTAGGAAGGCAGGCGACCCTTGTACTGGTTCTGCATGATGGCGGTCTCCGGAGGCGAGTTCTGGATGATGGCGTCGGAAGGTCGAGAAGCGGCCTGGAGGTATCCCAGCATCTGCACGTAGTCGCCATGGCCATCGTTCTTGTAGCGCGCCAGGCAGAGCGCCGTCCCGCCAGCGATGA
>CAYGQI010000282.1:0-2183 GCA_964351925.1 uncultured Anaerolineales bacterium
CGCCCAGCTCCTCGCCGAATTCCTGGAGAAACACCCCGCGGTGTATCGCGTCTACTATCCGGGTCTGGCCAGCCATCCGCAGTACGGGCTGGCGCGCCGCCAGATGTCCGGATTCGGAGGGGTGGTGAGTTTCGAGGTGGATGGCGACATGGACAGAACCTCCAGGTTTGTGGATCTCTTGCGCATCCCTTACATCGGTCCCACCCTGGGCGGCGTGGAGAGTGTCGTCCAACAACCGGCGACCCTTTTCTCCCTGGACCCCGACGAGCGGCGCCAGGCCGGTCTCAAGGACAACCTGGTGCGCTATGCGGTGGGTATCGAAGATCCCGAGGACCTGATCGAGGACCTCCGTCAGGCGCTCGACGGAATCTAGCTGTGAACCGGAGGAAGCAATGATCGTACACAAGTTCGGCGGCACATCTCTGGGAAATGCGAAGCTCTTCGGTGACGCTGCGGACATCGTCGTGGATCAACACCGAAAGACGCACGATGCCCCCACAAAAGGTGGGACACTCCCGTCCGCAGGAACTGTGATCGTGGTCTCCGCGATGAGCGGGACCACCGACCAGCTGATTGTTGGAGCGCGAGCTGCCACCGAGGGCAAGGATGCCTTGTACCGCGATGTCAAGGCAGCGCTGTTGGGAAGGCACCTCGAGGTCGTCCAGAAAACGCTCTCCCACAACAGAGAGAGAATGGAGGTCGGAGGGCAAATCGAGGATCGACTGCACGACCTGGAACGGCTGTATCGTAGCATAGGAGTGCTGGGCGAGCTGACGCCTCGCGGCGCCGACGCGGTTGCTTCCTTTGGAGAGCAGCTCTCCGCACCCATCCTGGCTGCCGTCCTCAGAGAGCGCGGCGCACGGGCACAAGCCCTCTGTGCCACCGAGTTGATCGTGACAGACGACAACTTCGGTAGCGCCACTCCCCTCATGGCACCCACACGCCAGCGACTCCAGGCTCGCGTTAAGCCTTTGGTGAAGGACGGTGTGATCCCCGTGATCACGGGCTACATCGCGGCCACGGAGAAGGGTGTGACCACCACTCTGGGTCGCGGGGGCAGTGACTATACTGCTGCCATAGTCGGAGCCGGCCTCGACGCCGATCAAGTATGGATCTGGAGTGACGTGGACGGTATCCTCACCGCCGATCCCCACATCGTTCCCCAGGCACGGACGTTGTCCGAGCTGTCATACGGCGAGGCGACTGAACTAGCCTACTTCGGTGCAGAGGTGCTGCATCCCAAGACCATCAAACCCGTCATCGAGCACGGTATCCCTCTGCGCATCCGCAACACCTTCAACCCTGAGCATGGAGGCACCCTCATCGTGGCGGAACCCAGCACGGACCGCGAACTGCTGCCCGCCATCATCTCCGCCACCGGCCTCAGCCTCATCGCCATCGGCAGTCAGGAGAACAAGTGGGTGCTGCAAATGGCCGCACGCGCTCTGCAGCGCCTCAGCGAAGCCGGCGTCCAGGTGTTCATGTTCTCCCAGTCTTTCTCCGAGCAGAGCCTCAATCTGGTGGTGAGAGAACAAGACCAGGCCCATTGTCTCAACGTCCTCTGCCGCGAGTTCGGCGACGGCTCCGAGGGCGAATGGTCCAGTCTACCCTTGAATGGAGAGGTCTCCAGTACGGGCACCTTCCGCAAGCTCGGCGATCTCTGTAGCCTGGGGACGAAGGAGAAGGTAGCCACCGTCTCCGTGGTTGGCGTGCCCGGCTCGTCTGATACAGGCATCGCCTCCCAGGCCTTTGCGGCGCTGGGCAAGTTTGGCGCGAGGGTGATTGCGGTAGCCCAGGCCGCCAGTGAACAGAGTGTCTCCTTCTGCGTCCCCGATCAGCAGCTAGAGGACACTGTCCGCTTGCTCCACCGCGAGCTGGGATTGGAGGGGAACCATGAGTGACATCCCCGTAGGGATCTTGGGCGCGACCGGCATGGTTGGACAGCGGTTCATCCAACTGCTGGCAGACCACCCCTGGTTCAAAGTGACTTCTCTGGCCGCGTCAGACACCTCCGCCGGCCGGCCCTACGCAGAGGCTTGTCACTGGGTGCTCCCTACCGCCATGCCCGAGGCGGTCCGCGATCTGGCGGTGCGGCCTATCGACCAGGCACTCGATTGCCCGTTGGTCTTCTCCGCACTGCCTTCGGACGTGGCCGGCCCAGTAGAGGAGTATCTGGCTGACTC
>CAYGQI010000283.1:0-2167 GCA_964351925.1 uncultured Anaerolineales bacterium
CCCGTGGGGGTAGCCAGGCTGGTGACCTTCGCCGTTGCGGCGGCAGTGTACACCATCGTAGCCTGGTTGGGAGTGATCGCCCTCCCCATGGGTTTTCTCAGCGTCTCCGCCCTCTACATCGGCATCGGATTCATCACTCCGTTCGTGATGTGGTTTGGAGGGTGGGGACTGGTAATTGGCGCCATCGGCGGCATCGTCGGCTCTGGGATTCTGGCTGGCATGCCGATCGCTCTGGCCATTCCCTTTGGCCTGCTCGTAGAGTGGGGCACAGAGATCCCGATGCTGGTGCTCTACCGCGTCGTGGCCCCCAAGTTCGGTGTGAGCGCGGTGGGCAGAGACATCTTCAGACCCAAGGGCTTCGTGTTCTACCTGTTGGTGGTGGTGATCCTGATCCAGCTGTTGAGCGCGTTGATCGGCAATGCAACCCTGTATGCCTTCGGCTTCGTTCCCGTGGATGCGCTACCGGTCAGCATCACTTCCTGGTGGATCGGGAATATGATCTCAGCACTGGTGATCGGCCCGATCGTCCTGGGGGCGCTGACTCCCGTGGTCGAGCGATTGGGGCTTACCGTGCGAGGGATCGTTACCTAGTCATTTGCGAGCAGTTGGCGCATTCTCACGAGCAGAAGAGCCGGTGATTCAGTCACCGGCTCTATCGTGTTGGAACGGCGCCGCTTCCTGTGAACCCCTTGGACCTAAGGGCTCGTCTTGAGGTACCTGTCAAGGTCAACTGGGCGCTCGTAGTTCACTCTGTCCAGGGTGGCGTCGCCCGGCAACCTGGTGGCATCGATGATCGACTTGGTGACCAGGCCGCCCACAGCCGCGGGGTCCAGAGGATGGCCCAGAAGACGTGGCAGGGTCGCCAGATCATGTCCAAGATCAGCGCGCGTGATCACTGCCCAGATCAACTCTTGCGCGTTGTAGACATCTATGTCGCTGTTGACCACGATGACGCTCTTGATGGTGGTGTAGGCCGAGAGGGCAGCCAGGCCCACATTCTTGGCCTGTCCTTCGTATGTGGGATCGAAGACCACCACCGCCAGCAGCCCGCCGCCGTAGGGAGGAATGTGTACGTCCTTGACATCGGGGGACACTGTCAAGGCGGATTTCAGGAGTACTGGCTCACGAGGCAGGGTCGCCCCCAGCACCTTGTGCTCCTTGCCTGCCGGGAGGATCGTCTGGTAGATGGGCTGCGGTCTGTGGCCGATGGCACTGATCTCGAGGAGATACTCATTCGATTTCAGCCCGTAGATCCCAGTGAACTCGCCCATGGGCCCTTCTTCCACGCGCTGCGTGGGATCGATTGTTCCCTCTAGGACATATTCACTGAACACAGGAACGGGCAAGCCCTGTTGGCCGCTGGGCGCGGTCTCAACGGGTTCGCCCAGCAGGTACCCAGCTATCTCCAGTTCGTCCCCAGGATAGCGCATGGCTGCTGCCAGCATAATTGCCGGATGTACGCCGATGACCACGGAGACCTCGATGGTTGCGCCGGCCTTCTGGGCGGCAATGCGGAAGTCGTCCAGGTGTCGGCCTGGATTGATCATAATGCTCAGGCGGGTGCGGTCCAGTCGCAACATGCGATGGTAGGAATAGTTCATGCGGCCCGATTCTCCATCCCGGACCGCCACTATGCCCGCGGTGATGTAAGGGCCGGCGTCTTTGGGCGCATGTGTAGGTATGGGGATCCGGAAGAGGTCTACGTCGGCGCCCGACCCAGTGATCCTCTCGACGGGGTCCTCCATATTGTGTGATGGGCTTACGGGCCTGGTCAGGGAGTCTAGTAGCTTCCTCTTGAGGCTGGGGAGATCGGTTTCCAGGGAGTTGGCAATAAGCTCGTAGGTGGAGGCTATGCCGCTGAGCACGGAGACACCCGGGTGGTCGGGCAAGTTGCGGAATAGCGTGGCGACTCCCCGCTCCTCCTCGGCAGCATGGGCTACAGCGGCTAGCTCATGGACCATGTTGACCGGGTGCGAGACTTCAACCAGGTCGCCGCTTTGGGTCAGGCGTTGGACGAGTTCCCTCAGATCCTGCTTTGCCACGTCGCTTCTCCTCTCACTCTCAAGCCGACAGGCCGAGCGCGGCTAGTTTGCCTTTGCTGGCCGCTCCCTCCTCCGTCCAGCCCCTCAGCTGGTAGTAGATGCGCTTGCTCTCCACGTGTTTCTCT
>CAYGQI010000284.1:0-2166 GCA_964351925.1 uncultured Anaerolineales bacterium
GCCCTGGTCTCGCCGTAGTAGAAGTTGACGTTTCTGACTTCCATTCTGTTATCGTGCAAGGCGTTGCTCCCGCAGCCGGAACTCCGTGAGCGCTCCCGGCTTGCGATTCTAGCACACCGGAGGGGCGCTGAGCAAGAGGGAGACGGCAAGGAGGACGGGGCCTATTCACATGGGGGACTCAACCGCGGTCGTGCCTTCTTGCCGGTCAACGCCCGCTGCCGGAGATGCTTGACGAGAGGTTGGGCGGTCGCTATAATGAGTGTCGTGGAAAGAATTGGGAGAGCTCCGCTTTTGCGACGTCTGTCACAGGGCCTTTTGCTGTTCTCCCTCCCCCTTTTCCTCCTCGTTTCTTGCTCAGGATTGACTCCGACGGAACCCTCCACTCCCACCATCAGCATCACCAACGTGGGTTCCGACACCATGGTCAACCTGGTGCTTGCCTGGGCGGAAGCCTACCACGAACTCCATCCTGAGGTCTCCATATCGGTGACAGGTGGAGGGTCCGGAACGGGCATCGCAGCGTTGATCAACGGCTCAACCGATATCGCCAATGCTTCGCGGGAGATGAAAGAGGAAGAATTCCAGCAAGCGCAGGAGCGAGGCGTTACACCGGTTGAGCACACCGTGGCTTTGGATGCCATCGCCGTGGTGGTCAACCCAAACAACCCCATCGATCAACTCTCCATCCCTCAGATCTCCGACCTCTTCACCGGCCGCATCACGAATTGGCGAGATGTGGGAGGCGAGGACAGGCCCGTTGTTCTGGCTTCAAGAGAGAGCAACTCGGGGACCTACGTGTACTTCCTGGAGAAGGTGGTGCGGCGGGGCGATCCTAACAGCAGTGACCTCTTCTCTCCGGAGGCGTTGCTGTTGCCCTCGTCGGAGATCATAGGCCTGGAGGTGTCGCAGAACCCCAATGCCATCGGCTATGATGGGCTGGGGTATGTGACTCCCCACCAGAAGACGCTGAAGGTTGCTGTCGACGAGACGGGCCCGTTCTATCCCCCAGGGATCGACACAGTGAAGGACGGCACGTATCCCATCGCGCGGCCGCTGTACATGTATACCAAGGGAGAGCCAACAGGGGCGATCAAGGAGTATCTGGCCTGGATCACGAGCAATGACGGTCAGAGAATAGTGGCGGACCTGGGGTTCGTTCCGTTGTCAGGCTCTTGACGCGTTTTCGGGAAGCGCCCGATCCCAAGGAGCAGCCAGTGCCAATCCCAGCAGTGCCCAAGGACGTGGACTGGCGCGAGTTCTTTGTTGAGCAACTGATACGTCTGATGGGCGTATCGGCCATTGCCTTGGTGCTCCTCATCTTTCTGTTCCTGGTCAGGGAAGGAGTGCCTGCTCTCCTGGAAGTCCCTCTGTCAAACTTGCTGGGGCAGAGGTGGTACCCCACTTTCGAGATCTATGGACTCACGCCCCTGATTCTGGGGTCGCTGCTGGTGACAGTGGGCGCGATTGCTATCTCTCTCCCCCTCGGCGTGGCGACGGCCATCTTCATCGGAGAGATAGCGCCAGAGTGGGTACGAGAGATCCTTAAACCGTCCGTCGAGATCATCGCCGGCATACCTTCGGTGGTGATAGGGTTCATCGGCATTCAACTCGTCTCCCCCTTTGTTCGTCAGTTTTCCGGGGCGCCAACTGGTTTGACCGCACTGACCGGCGTGCTGCTCTTGGCCTACATGGCGCTCCCGACCATCATCAGCATTGCGGAAGATGCTCTCGATGCAGTGCCTGATTCCTATCGTCACGCCGCATTCGCTTTGAGCGCCACTCATTGGCAAACGGTCTGGCGAGTAGTGCTTCCGGCCGCCCGACCAGGCATCGTCACTGCCGTGATGCTTGGTGTGGGGCGTGCCATCGGCGAAACGATGACCGTGATGATGGTGGCAGGAAACGCGGCCAGGATGCCCTTGGGACTGGATGCCTTTCTGCGACCAGTCCGCACCATGACGGCCACCATTGCCGCAGAGATGGGGGAGGTGGCGCGTGGCAGCACCCACTACCACGTGCTGTTTGTGGTGGGCCTGGCACTCTTCATTATCACTTTCCTGATCAACCTTGCGGCAGCCTTGACCATCTTCCGGCAGCAGCGCGGGGGCGGGGGGAGGTTCCTGGCGTGAGGATCCCGCGGTACACCGCACAGAAGGTGGCCTTCGG
>CAYGQI010000285.1:0-2166 GCA_964351925.1 uncultured Anaerolineales bacterium
GGTGAAGGGCGAATTCGGACACAACTCTCACCGGTGGGGGCACGAAGAACACATTTCCTCCGGGCACGTCCAGATTGCCGGTGACGGCCATCAATGCAGTGAGCAAACGGTTGCTATCGGTGCAGTTGATGGTCTGCTCGATGGGAACGCCCCACTGGATGCAGGCTGGTTTTGTCGTAGCATATGTCCTGGCCGCTTCTCTGATCAGATCCCTATCAACCCAGGTGATCTCTTCCACCCTGTCCAACGGGTACTCATTCACCCTGCTCACGAAGGCGTCCCAGCCGTGGACGAAGCGCTCCACGAAACCCTCGTCGAAGAGACCTTCATCCAGGATCACCTTCAGGAACCCCAAGGCCAGCGCCGCATCCGTCCCTGGACGAAGTTGAAGCCACAGATCAGCCCTCCTGGCGAGAAAACCCTCTCGGGGGTCTATCACGATCAGCCTGCTGCCTTTTCGATACGCAGCCCAGAAGTCCACCCCCTTGTACTCGTCGGGATTGGTCCACAGCGGGTTGTTGGCCCAAATCACCAGACACTTCGGCTCCCCTTCAAAGTCGCTCACCGGCAGATTGCCGCAAGTGATCAGTGTGGCGCCGACCCTGGACACGTAACACATGTGGCCTGCCGTCAGCACGTTGGGTGTGCCCAAGAGGTTGGCGAAGCGGTATAGGAAGCTCTCGTAGTCTCGCCCCGTCCCCTGGCCCACTACGATGGACTCTGCCCCATGCTTCTCGATGGCACCCCTGAACCGATCAGCAATGGTGTCCAGCGCCTGGTCCCAAGATATCCGCTCCCAGCCGGAGTCGGTCTTCTCCATGGGGCACAGGATCCTGTCTGGATGGTATGCCAGCTGAAGCACCGCCAGGCCCTTGCTGCACATCGTGCCGTGGCCTATGGGCGCCTCACGATCGCCTTCCACCTTGGTGACCTGACCATCTTTCACGTGGGCGATCACCCCACAACCACCATGACAACCGCGACAAGAGGTCCGTATCTGGTTTGTCTCTACCATTGAAGCCTTATCCCCTCACGCGCAAACTGCAGCGCACGCAATTTCTGCGCTCAGACACCGTTTCTCAATCCTCCGTAGACACCGACGCCACAGGGAACTACCATCCCCAGCATTGCTCAGCGACGCCAGCATCGCGAGACCACACCTTTGTTCGCGGACAATGGCCCCGCAAGTCCTTGCGAGACACCCAAGCCTCGCCGCGTCATCACCGTCACTACGATGCGATCCAGTGAGAGTATCCTCCCCGTGCAGATCGCGGTTGCAGGCCATCATCGCTTGTTGGACCCCGTCACATCACACCGTAGCGGTTGAAAGCTTCCCCCGCGGACATGCCTTCCTCAATAGCCTTTCGAACCACATTCTCCGCCCGCGCCTTCGTCAGGGCTTCTTGAACCACTTCCCTCTCATGCTCGGACGGCACCACAACTACACCATCCACGTCGCCGAAGACCAAGTCGCCGGGGCCGACTTCGACGCCATTGCCAAAGAGAATGCGGCACCGGAAGTCAACGACACGGCCGCGAATGGCCTGATCCTGGGCGTACGGACCGTATGAGAAAGTAGGGAAGTTCAAACGCAGGATTCCCGTGGTATCTCGAGAATAGCCATCCAACACCGCCCCGGATGCGCCAAGCTTCATCGCCCTGGTGCTCATCAACTCACCCCACAGAGCGTACCGAGGAGATGAGCCAGCACAGACATACACCTCACCTGGTCTTAAGTCATCGAGAGCATAGAGCATCAAGCCGAATGGAGCCTCTCGATCCCGGTCAACTGTGGCCTCGCCGGTCCGATCCTCCTGGAGTACCGGCATTGCTCGGCCAACCACTGTCATGTCACTCCGCAGCGGTCTGATCTCCGGCGGTAAGAACTGACGGGTGAGTCCCAGCCGATCCATGACATCGCCCACCACCGCAGTATACAACTCCTCACGCGCCAGTCGAAATAGCTCCTCGTCATCCTCCCAGGCAATCATACTCGTATCCCTGCTTCCCCGGAACTTCCCACCAGAAGATCCACGACTCCTACGTCCCCGACCGCATGTCCAATATGCGATCCAATCGGAAGGTGCGCTCCTCCTGGCGAAGGTGACACATGGCAACCAGATAGAGGTAACCTGCGTGCGCGGTTATACGTAGAGGCGTTACCAT
>CAYGQI010000286.1:0-2163 GCA_964351925.1 uncultured Anaerolineales bacterium
ATGGTATAATAACCGGCGTTGCCCAAGGCCGTTATGTCCCAGGGCGAAGTGCGTCCCGGTGCAGAACCACCGGACGTGCGGGGAATCACCATGCTCTTCCGGATCAGAAGCACCATAGCCGAATACCCTTTGCAGTTCTGGATCCTGTTCGGCCAGAGGTTCATCGGTTCCCTTGGCGGCAGCCTGGTATGGCCCTTCTTCACGATCTACCTGCGGCAGCGGTTGGACATCCCCCTCACTACGATCGGATTCCTCTTCGCCATCAATGCCACCGTGGGCCTGTTCTCCCAGGCTCTCTGGGGGCCAGTGGTGGACAGATACGGTCGCAAGGTGGCCATGGTTGTGGGTTTGGCCAACGAAGTTGTGGTGATGGTGGGTTTCGCGTTGCTGGGCTCGCTGGAGGCATACGCGGTGCTCATCGCCATGAGCGGGCTCATCGAGCCGGCTTCCCGCATCGGGTCCGACGCCATGATCGCCGATCTCATCGAGGAAGAGAAGCGCCCCAGTGCTTACGCCCTGCTGAGGATGGTGTCCAACGCGGGGGTGGCCATAGGACCCGCCATTGGTGGTTTCCTGGCCGCCACCTCCTACATGCTCACCTTCGGCAGTGCGGCGGTCGGCGCCACCATCGCCGTGCTGATGGTGGTCTTCTGGGTCAAGGAAACCAAGCCGGAGTTGTCCGCAGGAGAGGAGACAAAGCGAGCCGGGGGAGGCTATGGGTACATCTTCCGTGACGTCAGCTTCATCGCCTTCTCTCTGGCTTCTGTCTTGCTGTGGATGGCCTATGGTCCTTTCATGCAGCTCATGGCCGTGTACATGAAAGAAGGTTTTGGCATCCCCGAGAGCGGATTCGGCCTGATCATGACCATCAACGCCCTCATGGTGGTGTTCTTCCAGTTCGCAGTGACCCGGGTGACAGAGAAGTACCGCGACGCCTACATCATGGCTGCGGGCGCTTTCTGGACTGGACTGGGTGCCTTGGCCACGGCACTCTCCCATAGCTTGTGGCCGTTTGCCCTGGCCATGGTGATTGTAACCATCGGCGAGTTGATCTGGGCGCCCACCTCCATCTCCTTTGTGGCCAGGATAGCGCCCATCGACATGCGAGGCAGGTACATGGGCGTCTATGGAATGGTCGGAGGGATAGCCTGGACGATTGGGCCCATCGCCAGTGGATTGGTGTATGACAATATCTCACCTCTCTCCCTGTGGTATCTGACCCTGGGTCTGGCCATGGTGGGCACAGTGGCCTTCATCATGGTGGGCAGGGTGCCGGCCCTGTCGCGGGAAGCGAAGCCTGCTCCTCTTGGTACCGAGGAGGAGATGATCTAGAGTGCACGGGAGACCTAGCGCCGCTCGACGGACGTTCGGACTGTCCTGATACGAAGATCCAGCCGCACCGGGTGGGGGCGAGACAGTCAGTTCAAGGCACGCGTGACAAACGAAGGAGGGTGAGAGAGATGGCTGCCAGAAAGCGCAGTTGGGAACAGGAGAGCCTTAGCTTTGGAGATGTGCTGAACTTCTCCAGAAAGATGCTATCTCTGGCCAAGCAGGCTCGCGACCTCAGCGAGGGGGCGGGAGTGCCGCGGGGCAGTTTGAGAAACCTGGCCACGCTGCTCCTGGACATAGAGGATGGTGTCAGGGCACACACAGGTGTTGGCTTGACAGATAAGATCCAGGAGTATCTGACCACGCTCATCCCTCAGGCGTCCGGAGAGCAACCGTCCGCCGGCGAGTCATCCGCCGTGGATAGGCGCATAGAGGAGGTCAACGCCCAATTGACCCAGTTGTACGGGGCCGGGTGGTTTCGCGATTCGGGTAAGACGGGAGATGTCTTCAGGGTGTGGGAGAAGCTGGTTGCAGCCGGGTATAGCCTCCCTCCAGAGCAGTTCCAGGAGGGTTCGCAGTACTCGGAGTTGATCGGCGACTTCCACGACAGGCTGAGCCAGCTTCAGCCCTCTGCCGAGAGTGCCCAGTCCCTGGCGACCATGGTCGAGCCCATGGTGGAAAGGGCCAGGGAGTTGGTGCGCATACGAGGGACGGACGAGTTGCCGGACAGCGGGTTCTCAGGGTCTGTGCGAGGTGATCCCAACTATGTCAGGATCCTCCTGGAAGCAGTCGCCAACCGGCGTCCCAGGAATTACTGGTGAGGGCGGCTGGAAA
>CAYGQI010000287.1:0-2163 GCA_964351925.1 uncultured Anaerolineales bacterium
GAAAGTGCCCAGCGTGGTGGCGAAGCTCACGCCTGTACCATTGGCCACCAGGTTGTTGTAGCGGTCGCGCACGGTGGCCGTGACGGCGGAGGTGGCCCCGCCGATGGGGATGCTTGTTGAGAAGGCCACCAGCGTCATGCTCGCCGGCAGATCGGGCGTGAACACCACCGTCGTGGTACCAGAGACCGTGTCGGCCGTAGCCGTCACCACCGCTGTGCCCGCCACCGTGCTGGTGGTCAGAGTGGTCTGCGCCACACCATCGGTGGTCGTGGCCACGATCGGATTAACGCTGCCCAGGCTGGTGGCGAAGGTTACCAACGTGCCATTAGCCACCGGGTTGTTGCCAATGTCCAACACCGTGGCCGAGATCACCGAAGTGCCTGTAGCCACCGGGATGGTCGGCGGTTGCGCCACAACGATGATCCTGTACGGTGCGCCCACGGTGAAGGTCACCTCCACGGAGCCGCTCGCCGCTCCGCTGTAGGCATACACCCGCGCCGTGCCCGTGCTGGGGCCTGAGGTTAACGTCGTGGTGGCCACGCCGTTAACCGTGCCTGTAAACAGCGGTGAGACACTGCCCAGGCTAGCGGAGAAGTCTATACGTGTACCATCACTGACCAGGTTGTCGTACTGATCCCGCGCCGTGGCCGTCACCGTGGACGTGTGCCCGCCGATGGGGATAACCAGCGGCGAGGCGCGCACGGTGATGGTGAAAGGCGGGTCTGGCCTGAACCTCACGTTCGTCGTGCCCCAGGCGGTGCCCGCCGTGGCCGTCACGAGCGCCGTGCCAGCAACGGTCGAGGTCAGGACGGCGGCGATGACGCCGCCGGTGGTTGTGCCGGTGGGCGGGGCGATGCTGCCCAGGCTGGTGGTGAAGGTCACCAGCGTCCCCTCGGTCACCGGATTAGCGTACTGATCCTGCACCGCGGCGGTGATGACCACCAGCGTGCCGACGACCGTACTGGTAGGGATAGCAGCCACGGTCACCGTGAAGGGCGCACCAGCCGTGAAGGTGACCGGTAGTGTCCCCACGGCGATACCGGCAGTGGCGGTGACCATGGCCGTACCGGCGACGTTAGCCGAGGTCAGCGTGACCGCAGCCAGACCGCTGCTCGTGGTGCGCGTGGGCGGGGCGATGCTGCCCAGGCTGGTGGCGAAGGTCACTACCGTGCCATCGACCACGTGGTTGCCGTACTTGTCCACCACCGTGGCCGTCACGGTGGACGTGCTACCACCTATCGGGATGCTCGGTGGCACAGCCACCATGGTCACCGTGAAAGGCAAGCCTGGCGTGAAGGTTACGATCGTCGTGCCCACCCGGGAATCCGCCGTGGCCGTCACCATCGTCGGGCCGATAATGTTAGAGGTGACGGTAGAGGTGGCCACGCCCGCCGTGCTGGTGGTGTTGGTCGGTGGGGCAGTACTGCCCGGACTGGCCGTGAAGGTCACCACCGTGCCGCCGATCAGGTTGTTGAACTGATCCCGCACCGTGGCTGTCAGGGCGGCGGAGGTGCCCACCACCGTGGTTGTGGGTATGGCCACGAGGGTAACCGTGAATGGTGCACCGACGGTGAAGGTGACCGGCGTCGTGCCGAAGGCTGTGCCGGCGGTGGCCGTCACCGTCGCCGTGCCAGCGATGGTCCCGGCCGTGAGCGTCGAAGTGGCCACGCCGCTGGTGGTGGTACGCGTGACAGGACTCAGGGTGCCGCTAAGGCTGGCGGTGAAGGTCACCACTGTGCCATTGAGCGCCGGGTTGCCATACTGGTCCGTCACCGTGGCGGTAATGGTCGCTGTGCCCACACTCACGAGGATGCTGGTGGGCACTGCCGTCACGGTCACCGTGAAGGGTGCTGCCGGCAAGAACTGCACAGTGGTGTTGCCTGTGCTACCATCAACCAGGGCGATGATGGTAGCCGTGCCAACTATGTTGCTGGAGGTCAGTGTGGTCGTGGCCACTCCTCCTGTGGTAAGCTGGGTGGGTGGAGCGATAGAGCCCAGGCTGGTGGCGAAGGTGACCGGCGTGCTATCGGTGACGTTGTTGCCGTACTGATCAACCACTGTGGCCGTGATCGTGGCCTTGCTCCCGCCAACGACGATGCTGGTGGGTGCGGCCGTCACGGTCACGGTGAAGGCGGAGAGTGGCGTGAAGGTCACGGTGGTCGT
>CAYGQI010000288.1:0-2162 GCA_964351925.1 uncultured Anaerolineales bacterium
TAGGTAACGGGGCGATCGAACTCGCCGAGCTTTATGTCTCCCCCGCGTATCAGTTGCTCCAGCAGTTGAGTCAAGTGCTGGACTTCGAAACCCAAGGGTTCCCCGATGATTCTGGGGTACTCGTGAAGCCACGTGTGATAACAGGAAGGACAGCCAGCCACTAGTTTCTTGGCCCCTTTCCTCCTGACCGCTGCCACATTGTGTTCCACCAACTCCTTGACCGCATCGCCCATGCCTCCGATGATGAGCGGGTATCCACAACACCATTCCTGACCCCCCAGCGTGGAGAAGTCCAGGTCAGCCCTCGTCATCACCTCCGCGGCAGCTTGAGGGATGCCATAGGTTTGAGGATAGAAAGAAGGCGTACAGCCCACGAAGTAGACTATCTCGGCCTTCTCCTTTCCCTTGATGCCCTCGGGGACCTGTTCTAGATTGGCTGCCCAGATAAGGCGATCTTCATTGTTGTCCCCGGAGATATTGTACTTGGTCGTGACCGTCTCGTGCAGAGTATCAAACACCTTAGGATAGTGGCCCAACTCCACCAGGTGCTCACGCATGGCGATCCACAGAAGGCGAGTCTCTATCTTGACAGGGCATACCACATGGCAGCGTCCACAAAGCGTGCAATCGTAGACCCCACCGCAGTATTCCTCCAAGGTTTCATGAGAGGGGAACTTGCGACCAAAGAGCCTCGCTCGAAGACCGTATTGACCAACGATGAAGGACTTCATGCGGCGTATCTTCTCTGCCGGCTGCAGTGGCTCCTCGCCCTTTTCTGCATGGGTGGGACACCACTTCACGCATTCGCCGCACCGCGTGCAGGCGTCGAGCTCCATCAACTGCTTGAATGAGTAGTGCGAAAGGTCAAACCTCTCCATAAGTCACCTCGTGCAGCACCGCAGGTTTCTCATCATTGGACAGGGAGTTGACGCTGGCGATGATGGCACCGGCCAGGGCGTGGAAGAACTTGCTGAAGGGGATGTATGCTATCACTACGGAGGAGAACAGGGCGTGGACCAGGAACAGCCAGTCGTGGAGATCACCCCATGCAAGAGGCGCATTCCTCACCAACGAGGCCACCGGGTAGCCTAGGAAGGCATAGGCAGCTGTCGGAGCCAACTCTGCGAACTCCAAGCTCAAGCGGCAGATCTCCGCCAGATAGCCCGAGACCATTATCACCACCAAGAAGAAAATGATCTCGCTATCCACAAGTCGCGTACGCATGTCCAGTTCGCGGATGACGTAGCGGCGGATGATGACGAGGGCCAACCCTACCATGACCGCGAGCCCCCCAAAGTCGTTGAGGAAGGCAGTGATGGGATGATCTTTGTTGGCGAAGATTGCCGTGAAGATGTTGTCCATCTTGAAGACCGGTATCATGATGTCAACAGTTATGAAGGAGAAGGCGCTCAGAATGGTCAGCAGGAGGATGCCCCCAAAGACACAGAAATGGGCGACCCACCGTAGCTTGTGCTCCTTGAACAGCGTCGGATGGATCGCTCCATTCCAGATGAGCGCCCACAGCAAAGCTCCCAGCTTGGCGCTGAAGATGGTCACCAGGGCCTTCCTGATCAGAAGTAAGAGCTTCTGACCGGCGCTGATGTCGCTTCGTCCGTCGACTGTCCCGTGCAGCCAGATGGTCAGGCTAAGTACGACTCCAGCGACGAACACGGCCATGGCAGGTAGGTGAAAGATCCAGAATACGAGCATAACATCCATTGGTGCGCTCCTATCTCCTCAGGTCCGCAGCAATCACATGTATCAGCCAGTTCCTGCACACGGGCGACGGTCTTTCTGGGCTGCCCACAGACACGACGGACAGTGGCTACCATTGCTTGCCGTCTACCGCCGCCACCCCTGGCGACGTCGTTTCCCGTGACAGCAACACAAGACTGAGGCGCGCCCACCTGACGGGCGGCGTCCGTGTCCGTCTCGTGCGTCTAGGTGGAGGGCTCCAGCGGAGGTTTTCTATCTATTGGAGGATGTCTTTGTACTTCTCGATCTCCGACTCTATGAAAGACTTGAACTCGGCGTCGGAGGTCTTCAAGAGGTTGTCAAGTTCACCCAGGTCCGAGGCCTCGACCTTGGCGAGCCAGCCCTCCCCAAGGGGGTCGTCGTTGATCGGTGCCACGTCCCATTCCAACTCCTCGTTGGCCTCGGCG
>CAYGQI010000289.1:0-2148 GCA_964351925.1 uncultured Anaerolineales bacterium
AGTAGCCCAGCATGTCCAGAGCTGCCTTGAGGCCCGGAACGCCGAAGCGACTGGTCACAGCCGCATTCACGGGCAACAAACACCGCTGGAGGTGAGCCGCTTTTTCCCATTCTCCGGCCTTGTACAGCTCATAGATGTCGATGGACTCCTGGGGCGCTACGTTGGCGAGAGCAAGGACGCCCCCCACAGCGCCCAGGCTCAAGCCTGCGAAGAAGAAGCCGCCTGTCCCGGCCAGTACCTGGAAGCCTGGCACGGCGAGACGTACCACGTCTGCCAGCTTGGCGATGTTGCCGCTGCTGTCCTTGACCCCGATGATGTTGTGGTGGTGTGAGGCCTCAGCGATGGTGGCGGCGTCCATATCCAGGTTGGTGAACTTGGGCACGTTGTAGAGCAACACCGGGATGGGGGAAGCGTCGGCCACACTCCGGTAGTGGTGGAGGAGGCTCTCGCGGGTCATCTGGCCGCTGAAGTAGTGGGGTGTGAGTACCAGGGCAGCGTCCGCACCGGCGTGAGCGGCTTGTCGGGTCAGGGTGATGGTCTGCGCGGTCGATTCGCAATCGGTACCTGCGATCATCAGCTTGCCGGAGGGAATGGCCGCACGAGCGGTCGTCCACACGAGGACCTTCTCTTCCTCGGTGAGGTAGGCCGCCTCACCGTTGGAGCCCACAACCACATATCCCGCCAGGTCGTACTCGTTCCAGCGTTCCAGGTTGTCGGCGAGGGCTCCCAGGTGAACTCGGCCTTCTCCGTCGAAGGGGGTGGAAATCGGTGGGAACACACCGCTCAATGAGATCGTGGTTGTTGACATGCCCTTTCGTGCCTCCATTCAGCTAGGGGAAGATCTTTCCCGGATTCAGGATACGATGGGGATCGAAGACGTCGCGGATACCGCGCAGAATCTCCATCTGGGCCGGGTCCAATGCCCAGCCCCGGTTGTACATCAGGGTGAATACTCTGGGCGCGCTATCGAGTGAGCGCTTCCTGGGCAGCGGCCAGGCCTGTGCCGGCGTCGAACTTGTATCCCGCCCGGAGCAGGCCTCTCTCGATGGCTCCGACGGTCACCAGGATGTCCGACTCGGTCACGGCACCCATGTGCCCGACGCGGAAGTAGCGGTCTCTGATCTCTCCGTGCAGACCACCGGCTAGGATAACCCCGGCCTCACTGACATAACCCAGTAGGGCCTTGTCCACGCCCTCGGGGTAGTAGGGGGCGGTGAGGGTGTTGGCCGCCACTTCGGTTCTCACCGGTACTTGATCCATACCCAGGGCGGCGATGGCAGCTTTGAACGCCTGGTTCAAACGACGATGGCGCTGGAAGCGAGCCTGCATACCCTCCTTGAGGATCTGTCCCAGGCTGACGTTCAGCGCCCAGATGAGGTTCACAGCGGGGGTGCCGAAGTAGCTTGGCTTGCGAGCCTCATAGGCCTCCATGACGGGGAGCCAGTTGGTCCAGTCGGCGTAGTAGCTGCCCACCGGGGACCTGCGCTCGTCGAAGGCGTCCATCGCCCGGGGGCCAGCGACTACCAGGGCCAGGCCTGGCGGCACGCCAATGGCCTTCTGGGAGGCGGTGAAGGCCAGATCGATGCCCCACTCCTCCTGTTGGATCTCTTCGCCAGCCACAGAGCAGACCCCGTCCAAGATGGTGAGGACTCCGTATTGTTGACCCAACGCGCCCAGGGACTTGGCGTCCACGATCACGGCGGTGGAGGTGTCCACGTGCGTGAAGGCCATGACCTTGTAGCCGCCTTGCTTGAGCGCCGCCTCCACGTCTTCAAGGGCGGGCACATCGCCGACGGAGTGCGCTCTGACATGAGTCACGGTTGCTCCGTACCGCTCCAGGATGGCCCCCATGCGGTCGGAGAAGTAGCCGGAGTTGACCACCAGGGCCTTGTCCTCGGGCTCGACCAGGTTGGCGGCGGCGATATCCATGGCCAGGCTGCCCGAGCCAGCGACAACGAAAGGCTGGCCGTGGGGGCAGAGGAAAACCCCGCGCAGCCTCTCCAGGGCCTCACCGAAGACTGCAATGAAGTTGGGTGCGACGTGACTGGTGGTAGGCATGCCCATGGCCCGCAAGACTTCGGGGGTGAACTCGATGGGGCCAGGGATCATGAGCAGTTTTCTGTCTTTCACGCTGTGGATCTCCTCTCC
>CAYGQI010000290.1:0-2144 GCA_964351925.1 uncultured Anaerolineales bacterium
CTCCCTCTCGCGCCCAGTATAGCAGGTCGCAAGGGATATGCAAGCCTGGTCGCCGAGGTACGACGCCGTCCGTTGTACAGCACATATCATATGGCTATAATGGGCCAGCCCACGACAGCCCAAATCGTGCGACGGCCCATCTGGAGAACGACGAGAGTGGGACAGACAGATTTCAAGACCCTGGCCTTGCTGGGCGAGCAACTGGAAAGGACCTCCGGACGCCTGGAGATGACCGATTTGACTGCGCGGTTTATCAAAGCACTGGCGCCCAGTGAGGTTGCCCCTGGAGTGCGCCTGCTGATCGGCCAGGTGTTCCCGGCATGGGATGAGCGGACTCTTAATCTCAGCTGGCGCGCCGTGCAGAACCTTATGAGCGACCTCACCGAAGCCAGCGAGCGGGATTGGCAAGAGGTGTTCGACGAGGCTGTGGATGCCGGTGAAGCCGTCCGCTTGCTCTTGGAGAGAAGCGCCAAACCACAGCCTCGGTCAGCTCCGCTGACCATCTCAGAGGTATACGAGACTCTGGAAACCATAGCCGACACCAGAGGCAAGGGCTCGCGCCAGCATAAAGAGGAACTCCTCAAGTCCATGATGTCCCGGTCTACCCCGCTCGAGGCCAAGTACCTGGTCAAGAACGTTTTGGGCGAAATGCGGCACGGTGTCAGCGAGGGCGTCATGCTCGACGCCATCGCTGAGGCATCCAGGGCCAAGAAGCAGACGGTCCGCCGGGCTAACATGTTCCTCGGAGATCTGGGCGAGGTGGCCCTGTTGTCCATGACGGATGGCCAAGATGGCTTGGACCAGACCCATCCGCAGCTCTTCAGACCACTCAAGCCCATGCTGGCACAACCGGCACAGGACCTGGCGGAGGCCTTCGGGTATCACCGCGGAGAGGTTGCGCTGGAGTACAAGCTCGATGGAGCCAGGGTTCAGATACACAAGGACGGATCCAACGTCAAGATCTTCACCCGGAATCTCTCTCAGGTGACGAGCAGCCTGCCCGAGGTCGCGGACGAGGTACGATCACAAACGCAGGCAGACCAGGCGATTCTTGAGGGAGAGGTCATCGCCATCGATGCCGGGGACCGGCCCCTGCCTTTCCAGCATCTGATGAGACGCTTTCGCAGGGTGCACCACGTCGACGAAGTTGCCCGACGAATACCCGTTCAGCTGTACCTCTTCGATATCCTCTACCGAGACGGAGAGAATCTCGTAGATTACCCGTATGACGAGAGGTGGCGAATCCTCGAACAGACCAGGGGGAGCATGCTCACAGCGGCGCGGAGCGTACCGCCGAGCCTTCAAGAAGGAGAGAGATTCGCGATTCAAGCCCTCCGTGACGGACACGAGGGGGTAATGGTCAAGCACTTGCCCAGCACGTACAGGCCCGGAGTGAGAGGGAAGTCGTGGTTCAAGGTCAAGCACACCCTGTCTCTGGACCTGGTGATCGTGGCGGCTGACTGGGGTTATGGTCGCCGTCACGGATGGCTGAGCAACTACCACCTGGCCGTCAGGGACGAGGAGAGAAATGCGTTCCTCGAAGTGGGCAAAACCTTCAAGGGGCTGACCGACGCGGAGTTCCGGCAGATGACCGACAGACTCCTGGCCCTGGAAACGCATCGTAAGAGGGGCACGGTCTTCGTCGAGCCCAGGGTGGTGGTGGAAGTCCTGTTCAACGAGATCCAGGCCAGTCCTCAGTACGAGTCGGGCCTGGCCTTGCGCTTTGCCCGCATCACCAGGCTGCGAGAAGACAAGGGGCCTGGGGACGCCGATACTCTCCGGACCTTGAAGTCTCTATTCGAGAGACAGTTCGCTCACAAGGGCCGTGTCCTGGAGACATAGCCCGACTGAGAACCTCAGGCCAGAGCGCGCACCATCTCAGGTAGCAGTGCCAGGCTGGCCAACACGTCCCCGTATGGATGATTCCTGACGTACTCTTCGCACCATGCGGGGGTGTATGGAGTCTTGAGGAGCAGGAAAGGGATACCCACCATCATGGGCATGGCGCCGGGCATGGACCATGTATCCGCAACCACCAGGAGCCGTTTTGCGCCCTTCATCTCCCTCGTGAGTTTGTCGTAGTAGGCAGGCCGCCGAAGGTCTATGGTGTGCAGCTCATCCACCTGGAAGATCTGGCCTGTCCC
>CAYGQI010000291.1:0-2142 GCA_964351925.1 uncultured Anaerolineales bacterium
AGAAACGTCTGAGTGTGGGATGGATAGCGGGCCAAGCTCTGTACTTCAACCCAAAGGAACCACCGCTGAACGAGATTCTCACTCAATTGAGCCTGGTCTACGAGAAATGGTCATTGTGCTACTTATCGGTTTCGGATGGTCAGCAGGCGCAGTACTTGTCGGTCCTTTCCACGGACCTTGCCGCGATGAGGGAGTACGCGTCGCCTGCGCTATTGTACCCTTACCGGCCGTTCAGTATATGGCTGGCTTTGGCAGGAATTGCGATCTATGTCCTCATCCCCTGGCGCAAGCGCAAGCCGGGCTCGGTGGCATATCCGCTCGTGCGGCATGTCATTCTGATGGACATGGCGGCGAGTGTCCTGACCGGCGGCTTTTTCGCCGTCCCCTTTGTAGTGATATACAACGCAACGTCGAGGCCGAGTGTCCTTGACCCGGGCTGGATATGGTTTACGCTGTTTTTCTGGTTTGTGGCGCTGTTGGGCGTCGTGTTGTTTGTCGCTGCCGCCCTGAATGCGGCATTTTGGGTCGAAATCTGTCCTGATCGGCTGATCGTTGCCGGTTTGTGGCGTCCCAGAACGTACCTGTACAGTGAGATGGCGGCATACCAGCCGTGGACCCTCAAATTGCCGGCATGGGCGCGTGTTCTAGTATGGCTGTTGATGATTCTTCTCCTGTTGTCTCGTCAGGTTATCAGCGCGATAGTGCTGAGAAGGATGCTACGACACGAATCAAGCGGCATTCTGATTACGCTCCAAGACGGACGGGAAGCGCGTATCTGGAACAATGAGCTACCCGGGTTTGAGCGAATACCACAAGCCTTGGAGGATAACGGAGTCGCCCTTGCAGAAGCCTGCTCGGCCAACATCCCGGTGGAGTCTTCTAGCGAGCAACCGTGATGCACAACAACTCCCTCCGGCGGGCGGCAGCTCTGCCGTTTGACTGAACGTCGACATTGTGGGCAGTGTCAAATCCAGCAATCGTCAGGGCAGGTAGCGGGCTAGCGGCTCGCTGAAGCTGATCCGGCCGGCGTGCGGCAAGTTGGAGCTTGCTCTTGCCTTCGAAGTTGCCGCAGAGCGATGGGCGGCTTGCCCGAGCCACGGGGCAGCATACCTCCAGGCTGCTAGGTTGCCTCACTCCATAGCTCCGCCTGGGAAACATGAGAAGAGGAAGAGGCGCCCCAACGTTTGTTGGTGGTCATGTGGCAGTAGTAGTTCTTGCTCGGCCTCGGCGAGTGATGCGCCAGTTGTCTGGCGGCTGTATTGACGCGGTATCGGTCAGAAGGATGTTTGGCGCGCACGCCGCCATGCGCATATAGTAAGGACAACTCAGACAGCGGCTAGGAAGGTGAGAATGGCGATGAAAGTCAGGAGGAGTCTATTGTGGTTGACCCTGGTCGTGTTGTTCTGCTCGGGGAGCCAGGGAGTCTTTGCTGCACCGGCGCCACCTCAGCTTGTGGTGAACCACGAGAGCAAACAGTGTGCCGAGTTCTCTGGCGGGGATGAGTGCATCTATTGCTCTCCGCCCGATGGTTGGGAGATCCTGGGTAACTCGTGGGAGACCGAATGCCCTGCCGGATATGCCCAAGTGGAGATCGTCTCCACATGCACGGCCCAGAAGGTCTCGTTCTGCTGTACTGAGGGTCACAGTGGAGCAGCCGGCGATTGCGAGGACGTGGTCATCAACGAAGCAACGGAGCAGTGTGCGTTTGTGGAAGACATCAGTGTTTGTCCGTCTCTGCCCAGAGGCTGGGACAAGTACGGGGCGGACTGCCCCTACTACGATTGGGCGGAAAACGTACAATGCCTGGACGAAGAGGGCGGCGGAGGAGTGGCAGGTGGTGGCCTGATTGAGAACTTGCGGCCCCTCGTGGTCGCCGTGCTCTGTTTGCTGGCCTGCTCCGTGCCTTTGGTTGTCCTCTGTTTCGTACTGGTGGTGTGGCTGGTGCGCAGAAGGAGACACCGGTCAGCCGCGGCAGGGAGCCGATGAGCAGAGATCAGGCTCCATCAAGGGCAGCAGGTCGTCTGGCCCCAGGCTTGCCGCGGGTCCACCCTGGGGGTGAGTTTTGATGGCAACCCCGGTAAAGGGCCTGATCTTCGACGTGGATGGCGTCCTGGAGTGGCACGGGGAAGTCTGCCCTGGAGC
>CAYGQI010000292.1:0-2138 GCA_964351925.1 uncultured Anaerolineales bacterium
TGAACAGCCAGGGCCACGGCTTGATTCTCAACGCCTCGCGCAGCATCATCTATGCTCCCGATCCCCACGAGGCGGCGATGGAGTTGCGCGACCGCATCAATCAGGGGCGACGCACGGTGTCAACACGCATTGGCCCGGCAACACTTCTGACAACCAAAGAGGAACTCACTCTGGCTCTTCACGATCTGGGGTGCATCCGCTTCGGTGAATTCACCCTGGTCTCAGGTCAACGCTCGCCCGTCTACTTGGACCTCCGCCTTCTGGTATCTAGCCCTGCACTCTTGAGAAAAGCAGCTCAGGCGTATGTGGAGATCCTCCGCACGCTGAGCTTCGACCGGCTGGCCGCTATCCCCTACGCGGCGCTGCCCATCGGCACCGCGGTGTCACTGGAGATGGATGTGCCCCTGGTCTACCCACGCAAGGAGGTCAAGGGCTACGGCACAAGGAAGGGGATTGAGGGACACTTCGAGCAGGGTGAGAGAGTGGTTGTCCTGGACGATCTTATCACCACCGGCGGCAGCAAGCTCGGAGCTATCTCGCCTCTCGAACAGGCGGGGGTGCGGGTGGAGGACGTTGTGGTGCTGGTGGATCGAGAGCAGGGCGGCGCGGAGGAGTTGGCTGAACAAGGACACAGGCTCCATGCTGTGCTAGGACTGAGGGAGATGCTGACCATCCTCACCGAGCACGGGCGCATATCCCTCGAGCAGCGGGACGAGGTCCTGGCTTTCCTGGCAGGTGGTGTGCAGAATGGCTGATCCTGACCTCTCGGTGGAGCTCTGCGGAGTCCGCCTGCGCAGCCCCCTCGTTCTGGCCGCTGGTATCCTGGGTACTGGAGCTGAACTTCTGGCGCGCGTGGCGAAGAGCGGCGCCGGCATGGTGACCACCAAATCTTGCGGGCCCTCTCCCAGGGCGGGTCATCCCAACCCCACGGTGCTGGACTGGGGTCACGGCCTCATCAACGCGGTGGGGCTGGCCAATCCTGGTGTTGACCAAGAGGTCCGAGTCATCGAAGATGCCAAGAGGTTGCTTGCCCACCTCGGTGTGCCCCTCGCAGCCAGCATCTTCGCCGAGACGGTGGAGGGTTTTGCCCAGGTTGCGCGGAAGGTTGCAGAGGCCGCGCCGGACTTCATCGAACTGAACATCTCCTGTCCCAACGTAGCTACGGAGATGGGACGACCCTTCGCCTGTGACGCTGGTGACGCAGCCCGGGTCACGGCCGCTGTGAAGCAGGTGACCTCCATTCCCCTCATCGTCAAGCTCAGCCCTAACGTGACAGACATAGCCACCATTGCCAGGAGCGTGGAACACGCCGGGGCCGACGCCATCGCCGCCATCAACACGCTGGGCCCGGGAATGATCATCGACATCCATGCGGGGAAGCCTGTCCTATCCAACAAGGTGGGAGGGGTGTCAGGCCCGGCCGTCCGCCCCATCGCCGTGCGCTGCGTGTACGACATATACCAGGCGGTAGAGATACCCATCATCGGCATGGGGGGTGTCAGCGACGGTCGCGACGCCCTGGAGATGATCATGGCTGGTGCCACTGCCGTGGGCGTTGGCTCGGCGGTGCGCTACCGTGGGTCAGACGTCTTCAGCGCGATCCTGGACGAGATGAAAGACCTCATGGCCGAGGAAGGCTATGGCAGTGTGGCGGAGCTGCGAGGCGTCGCTCACACCTGAGCCAGAGACTGATAGAGGTAGGTGTCCGCCCAGTTCTCTTTGAACAGGTTCTTGCCAATCACTGCGATCTTCCCTTCGTAGTCTTCGCGGCCGAACACCCTGCTCAGGCTGATCCCCCGCTCCACATCGTCAACCACAAGTCTGAATCCCTGAACCCGAGGATACAGCTCGAACACAGCCCTGATGACGAACAGGAGCCTGGCCAAGTAGAGCTTCAAGAAGGTCGCGTGGAACACGAAGAGGTACTCCACGTTGTGCTCCCGGTACAGCTGCTGCCAAACCTGCGGCACCCAGACTCTCTCCGAGGCCTTCAGCAAGTGGGGGAAGCGGGCCGCCTCATCGCCCTCGGCCCGTGGGCTGAAGTGAAGCTCCCACGAGAACTCCTTCTCCCGGCAACCGATGTGCGAGTCAACTGTCAGCAGATTGACCAGCGTATGAGCGTCGCGGATAGCCTCGGG
>CAYGQI010000293.1:0-2132 GCA_964351925.1 uncultured Anaerolineales bacterium
CAGGATTCGAAACCACACGTCCATGGAGAACACTTCCCGCTCGGCCAGCTGCGACTCGTTGTGTTCACCACTTGCTGTTTTGTCCTGTCCCCAGTGCGCCCGCCGGGCGGTGAGGTAAAGGATGACGCAGGCCATACCTCCCACGATGACCTTGATCAGGGCCACCCTCAAGGGCATCACCCTGGCCAGAAGTACGCCCACCAGCACGAACTGGGCGATCAGGGCCCATAGATTCAGCCTCCAGTCCTTCAGAACCACGATCACTGTGCCGGTGAGCAGCAGTCCCAGCATCAGTTCCACGTGGGAAAGCGAGACCAGGGTGTTGACAACGTCGCCCAGGGTATCCATCTGGTTTCTCAGCTGCTCAGAAGCAGAAGAGCGACGAGGGTGGCAAATACTAGAATCCAGCCCGGAGAGCGCGCCCCCTCGAAGAAGCGGCCCGACAGTTCGAGCATGGACGTCGCCCGATGCTCCGTCCAGTCAAGTGCCCTAAGGAACCAGTCCATCCGGGCGACCATCTGGACCGTCTCTAGGAAGACGCCCGCGCGAGCCACAATCAACTCCCCTCTGCTGTACAGCACGTACCCTATGGCCAGCGAGAGCAGTGTACCCACGAGCAAGATCGCAGATAAAGACACCCCAGGCGCGTAGATCAAGTCCGCAAGGGTCGGCCACGCCGCCAGCGCACTCTGAGGTCCCGTCAGTAGGCCCAGCAGAGGCGGGTGTAGGCCAAAGATGACCAGTAGGATCGCCAGGACCGTCATGCTTCCCAGCAGGATAGGGGGCATCCGGCCCGTACTGGCCTCCTGCTGGGGTTGTGCCAAGCCCATTTTCAGGAGAGGGGCCACAAGGAAGCAGTTGGCTAGCAGGCTGAGCAGGACGAGGGGGGCCAGGTTGGACTCCAGCAGCGAGCGGTAGAGTAATTGGCGACTCACGAAGCCAATGGTAAGGGGCGTGCCCGCCAGGGACGCAAAAGCCACCAACACACAGCAGCGCCTCCAGGCGTCGTGTGCGCGCCCCAACCCATTTTGAGCCGTCGCTCGGCTCACGAAAAACAAGGTGAGCGCCAGCACCAGGCCAACCGTCGTGCAGGCGATGATAGAAGCCGAGTATGGTGCGGCGATGGCGGCGGCCAGAGCGATGTGTCCCACCTGGCTCAGGACAATGAAGGCGGCGATGCTCCTCAGACGCCTCTCGAACCACAGAGGAAACGGGCTGAGGAAGATCGACAGACTTCCCAGGAGGAGAGTCAATTCGCGGCCTGGCAGCGATGCTACAGCTGTCAGGCTTAGGGCGCGAGCCACCACATACCCTCCCACAACGACAGGGATCGTCTGCCAGAGGATCAATGAGGGAAGCCTCATGGCCACGCGGGAGGGCAGGGCTACAAACGCTGGATAGAGGCCCAAGCGCAACAGGCCGGCAGTCATCATCAGTGACACAACCCTTGTCGGGAGAGGCGTGGCCTGAAGAGAGAAGGTCTCCCCCTGCCTCTGGAGGACTAGCAGAGCTGCGAAGAGGGCCACTCCTCCCAGGAAGTTGACGACCAGCAGTCTCAACCCGGTTCGAGAGGCCTCCTGGCTGTCGTGAGCCAGGGCAGTGAGGCTTAGCATGCCCAGTTCGAGGAGCCCCCAGCTAAGGCAAAGAGTGACGAGGTCGGCTGAGAGGACGACGCTCAGCGCACCCGCCAGCACCAGGAACAGCACACCGTACGGATGGGCATGCTCTTCGTCTGAACCGGCGAGAAGATTGCCGCAGGCAACCGCTATCAGCGCCACGCTGGCTGTGGCCAACACCAGCCCCAGTGACAGACTGTCCGCACGATAGCCTAGCTCCACTCCGAAAAGGAGGGTCGGGCTCCACAAGTCACTGACCCACACGGCCGACTGGTTCCTGTAAAGCAGCACGCAAGAAACGAAGCAACACGCCGCCGCCACGAGGGCCAGTACGTTGCTGGCCTTGCCACTGGCCACCCTACTCATCACTCCAAGAACTGCGGCTCCAAGAAGGAGAATGATGACGGGGAAGAGGGGGGTGAAAAGAGGCATTGTCGCTCCTGTGGCGAAATGGTCGGAGGCAATTTTAGGATAGGTGGCGGTCTTTGTCAATGGTGGCTGGCGAACGTGGTTCCG
>CAYGQI010000294.1:0-2128 GCA_964351925.1 uncultured Anaerolineales bacterium
ACATATCATGGTCGGATCAGGAAAGTGGCCAACCTGTGCCTCGTCCCATGCGGTGTTGGGAATCACGTTGGCGTTCACGGAGACCACCCTAAACGTGCCTGTTATGCCCGTAATGGCCAGGGTCCCACCGGGCCCCCACACGCCCGCCGCGGGGCTGTCCATCTCGGCCCGATAGGACCTGTCAAACCTGTCGTCCTCGAGATTGTCGATGTCAACGGTGGCCGAGCCCGAGACCCGCAGCCCGGAAAACGACCCCTCTTCCCCGCCAGCATAATTGCCGGTGAACTCGACTGTCATGTTGGTCAACCGGTCCTCATTGTAGTAGTCAAACGAACCGTCCTCATCGTACAAGGGCGACGTGTCGTGGGTTGTGAAGCTGACTATGTACCGTCCCTGGACTGCGCCCCCCGCCGCCGGGAACTGCATGGACATCACAGCATCCCTGGATGAGGCCAGACATTGGATCATCCCCGCTTCCTGTTCCTTCTCTTTGGCCATCGTTGGGCCGGGCCCAGACAGTGACACCACCAAGCCCAGACACATCAGCACCAGCGGGATTCTGACCGACATCGCTCTCATCGCCTACCTCCAGAGATCATTGCACGCCCTGCGAACAACACCTCTGCCGGACCGTCCGGCTTGTGATGTCGCGGGATTGTAGCACGGGCCAACTCAGCGCGCAACGCATTCACTCACGTCCTCATTGTCCAACAAGCTACGCCTCCAGGCCTACATCATACCACCGGCCGTACCCGGTTCCGGATGCACGTCGGCCGGTTGCCTCGAAGCGCCGCAGATCTGGTGGGCTACGGCTAAGCTTCCACCCTGACACGCGTGGCTAGCAGGATGCGGCTATCTACGAAGTCGCCAGCAGCATCCAGCAACGGCAGTCTCCGGAACTCCGGGGTGCTGGCGTCGTACATGCCCACCTCAATAACATACTCGCCGGGTGGTGCATCGGCTGCCAGGATCAACTGGTACTCGTCTCGCAGGTACTCCTGCGGAACCCAACCGGTAGTGGGTCGAGCGCCACCTTGCGGCTGGCCATCCATCTGTCCGCGGACCTGGTTGGTCACGTCGAGCAGATGTGTGAACACCGTGTATGGTATGTCCATGGGCTCTAGAGCCTGCCAGTACAAAGTGAGATTGAGCGTGTCACCGGGACGCAGGTCCCGCGCACTGAGGTCGTAGCCGTACAAGGCTACCTTTCCACCAAGGTTACCCATTTCGACTCGATGTTGGACCTCAGGCGGCGAGAAAACGCGTTGGGTGGCTTCGATTTGCAGCGGAGTGATCATCGCCTGACCTGCCGGCTCCCCCGCGCGGCAGGCCATGAGCCTACGGTCTTCCGCGGTCGCCGACTGAAAAGCCACCACCATCTCGCCTTCCGGCACCTCACCCTCTGCTGGCATCGAGGTGATTGGCACCAGGCCGACCATACAGCTGAACAGCGTGGCCCGCAGCTCACCCTGCCCAGGCTCCGCGTCGAGGGGCACCGTATAGTCGTACTGACCCAGAATCACCTCTCCAGCCCGCCACGAAGATGTCGGATAGCGCACATTCGCCAGGTGATACACCTTCCCCGCGACGCTGGTGCCACCACCTGAAACCCAGTCGACCACCTGAGGACCACCAATCCCAACGTCCACCACCTGTCCCTGCTCGGTGTACAACTGGACCAGGAGAACATAATCCTCTGCCATCGAGGAGTCGGCATACCAGTACAGATTCAACTGCAAAGAGTCCCCCGGCTGGGCAGAGCCGGCGCTCACGTCGTAACCCACAAGCTCCAGCCCTGGAGCGAGTTGGGCCTCCACGGGGTGCGATGGTTCTATCTCCTCCACTGAGACCGCCGCCCGCTGCTCAGTTCCACGCTGCCCAAGGTGGCGGTGGTTCCGGTCGGTGTACCCTCCTCGTCCAGGACGTCCAGGCCCACCAGAGTCACGTCGCTGTAAAGGCTGGCCTGCAACTGATAGACGCCTGGCGGAGTCCCCATCGTGGGCGTGATTTGTGCCGTTCCGAACAGGGTCTCCCCAGCAGACCAGCGGAAGGTCGGATAGAGAGGTCCAGTTGGCCGCCCGTCATAGCCTCCCCACTCATGTCCCGTCTCATCTCTCAGCCTCAAGGA
>CAYGQI010000295.1:0-2124 GCA_964351925.1 uncultured Anaerolineales bacterium
CCTCAAGTCGGGGTCTCCCTACGGGTCTCTGTCATCGAGTTGCCTGAGGATGAGAATGCAGAGGAAGAGATCCCGGACCCCTACCGCGGAAAGCTGATTGTCATCTGCAACCCCGAGGTGGTGAAGAGTTGGGGCGAGGAGGAGCAGCAGGAAGGTTGTCTATCCATGCCGCGATATGTTGGCGACGTGACTCGAGCGACGCGTGTCGTGGTCAAGGCCCAGGATCGCCGTGGCAAGCAGATCCGCATCAGGGGCGAGGGGTTCATGGCGCGAGTGCTACAGCACGAGATAGACCATCTGAACGGAGTGGTCTTCGTCGATCGCGTGGAGAGCCTGGACAAGCTGCACCGGGTCGAACCCGCTGACGAGGACGTCACCGACCAGGAGGAACCAGCAACCGGCTCCTAGGTGCCGATCAGAACCAGAGCACAAGCTCCGCAGTCTTTTCCAGTATCAGGTCTGCCCCAGCTTCCAGCAAATCCTTGCGCTCCCCGAAGCCACACAGAACCCCCACGGCAAACGTGCCTGCCTCCTTTGCCGACACCATATCCACCGCGGTGTCGCCCACCATCACACACTGTGACGGCGACAAGCCCAGCGAACTGACCGTGTGCCGAATGGGCTCTGGGTGCGGTTTCAGCCTCCAGGTATCCTCCCTGGTGGTCACCACCTCGATAAGACGCTGCAGTTCGAACTGCCGGAGGAAGGCAAGCGCATCAACTCGTGAGCGCGTGGTGACTACACCTAAGCGGTAGGACGCCTGCAGAGAGCGGATGGTCTCCAGAACGCCATCAACGGCGACGAACCGACCCTGAGTCCGCAGCCCTCGAACACGACGCAGTCTGTCACCTATGGAAAAGACGTTGTCGTCCAGTCCCACCGCGTCCAGCAGCGAGATGACTGCGTTGATCGGACCCTCCGCAGCAAGCAAGATTCGTCGCAGTAGCGGCCTTGGATCATCACCGACAAGCCCACGCGACCATCTCTCCAGCCTGCCCGCCCAGGCCTCCAGGAAGGCATCATCGGTGTCGATCAGCGTGCCGTCAAGGTCGAAGAGGACGGCCTGGGTCCTGGCCCGCACCTTCAGGAAGGCAGGGTCGTCAGGAGCCAGCATCGCCTTGCTCGGTCATGTCCCCCTTGGGTCGTTCAAGGCAAGTCTCCCCTTCGGGAGGAGGCGCCTCTCCTGGCAACTCGGCAGGGGCCTCCACCTCCGTAAGCTTGCTGTGGAGATACTGACCAAGCACCCTGAGAGTTCCGAGGACTGGTGCAGCGAGGAAGGCACCCACGATGCCCCCCACGGCATAGCCACCGATGGCCCCCATCAACACAACCAGGGGATGGATTCTCACACTGCCTCCGATGATACGTGGTGCGAGGATGTTGTTCTCCACCAGCTGGATCAACGCGTACAGTCCCACGACCAACAAGGCAAACCACCCATTGCCAATGGGCAGATGGGTCGAGCCCTGGAAGTAGGCAACAGCGACGGCGGGGATACAGGCGACGATGGGGCCAATGGTGGGAACCACCTCCAGCACACCGGCCAGTATACCCAGCAGTAAAGCGTTCTTCACCCCTACCAGCCACGTGAGTGCCCCGGTCATCACCCCGACGGTGAGAGACAGAAGCAGCAGCCCCCTGAAGAACGAGTTCCAGACCGCACCCACGTTGGCACGCAACGTGTCAGCGTCACTCCGGTATTCTGGAGTCACCAGCCCATCGAAGAGCCTGGCGATCTGGTCGGCATCCTTGAGGAGCCAAAACGAGATCACGAGAATGAAGATCAGCCACACGAAGGTGGAGGCAAAGCCCGACGCCAGACCAAACGCGATGCCCAGCATCTCCTCAGCTGAGCGAGAGGCGAACCCTGTGATGAGCTGTATGAGACTATCCTGCAGCTTGTCGAAAACGTCGGACAGTTCGATGGAGTATTCGAAGATGGTAATAGTCCGGTATGAAGACATGATGCGCAGCATGCTCTCATAGATGCTCTGCAAATCGACGTTGATAGAGGAAACCTGCTGCACGGCTACCGGCACCAGTATAGAGGCAGCAACAGCCAGGACCAGGAGAAGGAGTAGATAGGTGACCAGCGTGGCTTTGGTCCTAGACAGTCGGAGTCTC
>CAYGQI010000296.1:0-2117 GCA_964351925.1 uncultured Anaerolineales bacterium
CTGTGTCCTTCCGGACGAGGAAGGGGGCGTTGGTCCACTTCCCCACAAACTCGTGGTCGTAGAGCCCCTCGTCCAGGAGCACCTTCATGAAGCCCATGGCCAGAGCGCCGTCGGTGCCCGGCCTGAGCTGGAGCCACTTCTTGGCCCGGGAGGCGAACCAGGACAGCCTGGGGTCAACGCTGATGATCTTGGTGCCCCGCTTCATGAGGTCGATGATCCAGTGCCCGAAGACGTTGTCGGGGCAGGTGGCAGGGATGTTGTACCCCCAGACGATGATGCATTCTGGAACTTCGTATCTGGGGTCTTCGTACCTCTTCTCAAACCACTGGGAGGCGTCGAGGATGCAGTAGTCCCCCTGGACCGTCTCCACGGCGGCGATACGAGGGCTGTAGCAGGCGATGCCGCTCAGGGCGAACATCACGTTGGGGCTGCCGTAGGCGTAGGCCAGCAGACAGATCCATGGTGGGATGTCCCGGCCCGTGCCCATGGCGAAGATCACGCTCTCCGGGCCGTACTGGTCGCGGATGCTGCCCATCTTCTCCTCGATGAGATCGAAGGCTTCCTCCCAGGAGACCTCCTCCCACTTGCCCTCGCCGCGCTCTCCCGCGCGCTTGAGGGGTTTGGTCAAACGGTCAGGGTGGTAAGTGTACTGGGTCATGGCCAGGCATCTGGCGCAGAGGCGCCCCTGATTCCAGGGATGGTCCGGGTCGCCCTCGATCTTGACCAGCTTGCCGTCCTCGATGTGGGCCAGCACTCCGCACCCGCCGTGGCAGCCTGGTCCGGCCGACCAGGTGGTGGTGCGGAGTACTTCACGCTTCTTGCGAGTCATCCCTTTCCTCCTCGATCGGGCCGTTCCAGCTGAGGTCGACGGCGTGGCATGTCGGGACCGGATGCGCTGCTAAGGCCCCTGCTGTGCGCTCGCGGCGGCGGTCTTGCCCAGCAACCAGTTGGCCCACTTCTTCACGCCTTCGCCCGTCTTGCAGGAGACCTCGAACACCTGTACGTCGGCGTTGAGGCCCACTACCAGCTTGCGAAAGCCCTCCAGGTCGAAGTCCACGTAGGGGAGCAGATCTATCTTGTTGATGACGATGGCGTCCACCGCTGCGAACATGGCGGGATACTTGTACGGTTTGTCGTCTCCCTCGGGGATGCTGGCCACCATTACCTTGAGCGCCTCTCCCAGGGCGAAGTCGGTGGGGCAGATGAGGTTGCCCACGTTCTCGATGAAAAGCAGGTCCAGGTCGTCCAGTGGGAGTTGGTGCAGGGCGCCCTGCACCATGTTGGCGTCCAGGTGGCAGGTGCCGCCGGTGTTGATCTGGACCACGGGTATGCCCAGCGCTTCGATGGTGTCGGCATCGACCCTGGAGGCGATGTCCCCCTCGATCACTCCGATGCGTGTCCGGTCGCCCAGTGTGTTGATAGTTTGTACGATGAGGCTGGTCTTGCCCGCGCCCGGAGAGGCCATGACGTTGACCGCCAGAACGCCCGTGCCGGAGAAAACCCGGGCGTTCTCCGCTGCCAGGCGCTCGTTGGCGCTCAGTATGTTCTCCAAGACAGGTATCTTCGCCGGTGATGCCTTCTCGCCGCCTTTCACCGCTACTCCACCTCGATGCTATCCACGTAGAACTCTCGTCCGGCGATGATCTCCACGCTCCACTCTCCGCAATTGGGACAGACCCACTGGCCACTGTCCAGGGAGAAGCTCTCGCCGCAGGCTTTGCAGTGGAAGCGGGCCGGGACCCTCTCGAAGGTCAACAAAGCGCCCTGGGCGAGGGTATCTTGGCTGACAATGTCGAAGTAGAACTGGATCGAGTCGTCCACGATTCCCGACATCTCGCCTATGGTGAGGTTGATGGCGGTGATCTTCTTGGCGCCGGCCCTCGCTGCGTGTTCCAGGGCGATGGAGAGCATTCCTTGCGTCACGGGGAGTTCGTGCATGAGAGTCCACGCGGCATTATAGCAGGGGCGCGCTGGCCGACGCAACCTTTGTGTGCTGGTCGCAGGACAAGCTTGTCCTGCGGTAGTGCGGCAAGCCCGTGGAGTCACCGTAGCTGGAAGGGATTGGACGATGGAGGACAAGTTACAGCATTGACTGGCGGCAGGAACGCGGCGGGATC
>CAYGQI010000297.1:0-2117 GCA_964351925.1 uncultured Anaerolineales bacterium
CCACAGCCGCTGCCTTCACCACGGCACCGTCTGGGGCCAGGTTGCCCCACATGATGGCGATTCCTCCATCCGGGCGGTGTGCATCCTCCACTGGGCGGATGACCTCTGATGGCCGACGCAACCCCTTCACATTCTCAGCCAGCGACTTGCCCGTCACCGTCATCAATCCGCCCCGCAGCAGGTCATGCTCCAGGAGTTCCGCCATCACGGCCGGCACCCCTCCGGCTTCGTCGAAGTCCTCCATGTGATGCGGGCCCGAGGGTCTCAGTTTTACCAGGTAGGGGGTGCGCCTGCTCACCGCGTCGAACAACTCCAGCGGCAGCTTCAAGCCCGCCTCGTGCGCGATAGCCGGCAGGTGCAAGACGGTATTGGTCGATCCCCCGATAGCCATGTCCACGGCGATGGCATTCTCAAACGCCTCCTGGGTCAAGATCTGCCTGGGAAGAATCTGGCCACGAAACAGTTGCATGATCTGCCTCCCGGCCTGCTTGGCCAATCGAAGACGTGCCGCCGTGACCGCCGGTATGGTGCCGTTGCCAGGCAGCGCCATGCCTAGAGCCTCGGTGAGACAGTTCATGCTGTTGGCTGTGAACAGGCCGGCGCAGGAGCCGCATCCAGGACAAGCCGCCAGCTCAAGTTCTCCCAGTTCCTCGTCGCTCATCCGGCCGGCACTGTGCTCGCCCACCGCCTCGAAGACGGTGTTCACGTCCACGTGAGTGCCCCGGTAGCGCCCAGCCATCATGGGCCCACCGCTCACAAAGATGGCCGGCAGGTCCAGCCGCGCCGCAGCCATCAGCATCCCAGGCACGACCTTGTCACAGTTGGGAATGAGGACTATGCCATCCAGCCCGTGGGCGCAGACCATAATCTCCACAGCATCGGCGATCAGTTCCCTGCTCGGCAGCGAGTAGTGCATCCCCTCGTGGCCCATGGCCACGCCGTCGCACACAGCGATGGTGTGGAACTCCAACGGGGTCCCACCGGCCATGCGTACTCCCGCCTTGACCGCCTGCCCCACCCTGTCCAGATGGACGTGCCCAGGCACGAGTTCGTTGTGAGAGTTCACCACCCCAATCAGCGGCCGATCCAGTTCCTCCGGTGTCAATCCAGTGGCATACAAAAGGCTCCTGTGCGGAGCCCGTTCAGGACCTCGTTTCACCCTGTCGCTTTGCATCTTCAGCACTCCCTCAAACCTCCCGGAGGTTCCAAACCTCCGGGAGGGTCTCTCAGATCCTCTGAGCGATCAGATCACCCATCTCCTCAGCACCGACGAGGGTGGTCCCCTCCACGTAGATGTCCAGTGTGCGATACCCCTCGTCAAGCACGGCTTCCGCCGCCCTTTCGATCGCTCGCGCCTCTTGTTCCAGACCCAGCGCGTACCGCAGGAGCATAGCGGCACTCAGGATGGCAGCGATGGGGTTGGAGACCCCCAGGCCCGCGATGTCCGGTGCACTCCCATGAATGGGCTCGAAGACCCCGCCATGTCCCTCCCCCAGCCAGGCAGACGGCAGCATCCCCATCGAGCCAGCCAGCATGGAGGCCTCATCAGTGAGTATATCCCCAAACATGTTCTCGGTCACTATCACGTCAAAGTCACTCGGCTGCCGTAGCAGGTGCATGGCTGCCGCATCCACCAGCATGTTCTCCAGGAAGACGTCAGGATACTCCTCAGCCACCTCGGCTACCACGCACCGCCATAGGCGCGAGGTCGCCAGCACATTAGCCTTGTCCACAGAGGTTACCTTGCGCCTTCTTTCCCTCGCCAGTCGGAAGGCCACGTGGGCCACTCGCCGGACCTCCTCAGCAGTGTAGACCATGGTATCGTAGGCTGTTCCGCCGTTCTTGTGCGCTTCCTGTCGCGGCCCAAAGTAGATGCCCCCCGTGAGTTCCCGCACTACGACGAGGTCTACGCCCGCCAACCGCTCTGGGCGCAGCGGGGACGCATCCAGCAGTTGCTCGTAGAGCCGCACTGGTCGAAGGTTGGCATAGAGACCCAGCGTCCGCCGCAGCTCCAGGAGCCCCTGCTCCGGACGCACATCCGCCAAAGGATCCGACCAGCTCGGACCACCGACTGCCCCCAAGAGCACGGCATGGGCCTCCTGACAGCGCTCCAGTGT
>CAYGQI010000298.1:0-2108 GCA_964351925.1 uncultured Anaerolineales bacterium
AAACGAGACGTGCATGTAAGATTTCACGCAACAGAAATGTACTTCTAGTATGCTGAAGAACTCTTACTTACTGTAGAATCCTGAAGTTGGTGGCTTGCTGTTTGAAAGGGGAGAAAGGCTTGAAAAGACTCAGCATAGGAATCATTGGCCTAGGAGAGGTCGGTAAGAAGCATCTAGACAATGCTATACACCTGAAAAGCATCAGCTCGATATCTGTCGCAGACGTCTCAAAGAATTCTCTGCATTTTGCCAAGGAAAGGGGCGTCAAGAAGACCTATGACAATTATGAGGAACTACTAAAAGACCCACAGGTGGATTGTGTAGTGATCTCTTTACCCACTTTTCTGCATATGCAGGCTTCTGTTGAAGCAGCAGAGCATGGCAAACACATTCTCCTTGAAAAACCGTTAGCGAGAAATATAGTTGAGGCTGAGAAAACAGTATCTGCAGCGAAAATGAGCGGAGTCAAACTAATGGTTGGTTACCCCTTGCGATTCTTTGACCCCTTCACAAAGTTGAAAGAAGAAATAGACCTAGGAAGAATGGGAGACGTACAAATTGCCATTGCAAGTCACATAAGCACAGGGCCGTTTGCACAAAGAACAGAGACCACACACACGCCAAAACCAGTACCATCCTGGTGGCTTGACAAAGAGCTTACGGGTGGTGGCTCGCTGATAGACTTAGGTTGCCATTTGGTCAATCTCTTGAGATGGTACTTTGGCAAAGTCATAGACGTTAAATGCCATCTAGGACATAGATTCAACTTGGATTTCGAAGATTTCGCGTCCTGTATTCTAAAATTCCAAAGTGGAACCGTTGCCGTCTTGAACGTCGGATGGTTCTCAAGGTATCATAAAGTACAAGTTGATCTTTATGGAACCGTGGAATCCGCGTCAGCGGCCTCTCGCCCTCCAAGACCGTTTGACTATGTGAAAAACCTACTCGCATTTGACACTTCAACTGGCTTCTATAAAGAGCTCCAGTACTTCGTTGATTGCGTGAACTCGGATACTGCTCCAACTCCGTCGGGGGAAGATGGAGCAGAAGATCTCAAAGTCATCTCGGACGCTTATGAACATGTAACATTGCGGGAACTGCCCAGGTGAATCATTGATGAGTTTGGTAAGCCTCGTTAAGCTTGGAGAATCGTGCACGTCCTTTCAAGAAGCGATAGAAAGATCCCTCGAGTTGATAGATTTCAAGCTTGACCCAAAAGTCAGAAGAATCGCAATAAAGCCAAACCTATGCTACTATTGGGACTACTCCACTGGAGAAACCACGGATCCGAAGTTCGTGAGTGCACTCGCTGACGTCATTAGGCACATTGCGTCTCACGCAGTTGAGATTTCAGTTGTTGAATCCGACGCATCAGCGATGAAATGCGGAATCGCCTTCAAGATGCTAGGTTACGAAAAAATGGCCAGAGAGAAAGGAGTAGACTTGGTGAACTTGACCAATGATGAAGCTCAAGATGTCGAAGTGAAAGTTGGACAAGTGGCTCAAAAATTCTCCATTCCACAGACAATTGCAAGCGCAGATTTGCTCATTAATGTTCCAAAAATCAAGTATATGGAGCAGGTTAAAATCTCATGCGCCCTAAAGAACATCTATGGATGTAACCCATTCCCTCGGAAATACAAGTATCACGAACAGCTCGATGAAACGATAGTGGGTCTCAACAAGATCATGAGAGCTAGATTGTGCATCGTTGACGGAATCATTACAGTAGGGGTGAAAACCCTAAAACTTGGACTAGTAATGGCCAGCACAGACCCTGTTGCTGTAGACGCTGCAGCGTCGAAGATAATTGGACTAAACCCCAGAGCAGTGAAGTACTTGTCCCTGGCTTCCAAGGAAAAGCTAGGGAGTACCTCCTTCATCTCAAAAGGAGAATCTTTAGATAGTTTCAAGAGCCTCTATCCTCGAAAAAATGCAAAAGATAAGTTGCGAGGCTTTGTCTCCAAGGTCTACAATCGTATCCTCTCTTGAGAATCCCACTGAGAGAGGCCCAAAATCTAAAGTCGTTTGGTTACCCAAACGCGCGCTAGGAATTGAATGGTTCTGAGCTGTGAACTCATGGAAAAAGCGCTTGAGATGGGCAAGAC
>CAYGQI010000299.1:0-2102 GCA_964351925.1 uncultured Anaerolineales bacterium
CCGGAGATGACCTCCAGGCCATCCATGTAAGGCTGAAGCACCCGGGGGATGGCAATGCTGCCGTCGCTCTGCTGGTAGTTCTCCAAGACGGCGATCATCACGCGGGGCAAAGCCAGGCCCGAGCCATTGAGCGTATGCACGAGGCGGGGCTTCTCTCCCTGTTCGGGACGGTAGCGAATGCTCGCTCGGCGGGCCTGGAAATCCCCGAAGTTGCTGCAACTGGAAACCTCCAGCCATTCCTTGACGCCCGCCGCCCACATCTCCACATCGTATTTCTTCATCGCCGAGAAGGCCAGGTCACCGGTGCACATCTCCACCACACGATGGGGGATCTCCAGCAGTTCAGCTATCCGTTCGGCTTCACTCACCAGTTCCTCAAGATGCTGGTGAGAGGTCTCCGGATCAACGATTCGAACCATCTCCACTTTGTCGAACTGGTGCCCCCGCTTGATGCCCCTGGTGTCTCTGCCCGCCGACATCTGCTCCCGACGGAAGCAGGCGGTGTAGGAAACGTATTTGATGGGCAGAGACCCCGGAGGAAGTATCTCCTCCCGGTGGAGATTAGTGACCGGCACCTCGGCCGTGGGAATCATCCACAGGTCATCGGGCTCGTACCGGTACAGGTTATCGGCGAACTTCGGTAGATTCCCTGTGCCGACCAGGCACTTGCTCTGGACCAGGAAGGGGGGATAGACCTCAGTGTAGCCATGTTCCTTGACGTGCACATCGATCATCCAGCTGATGAGGGCGCGCTGCAATCTGGCCCCCAGACCCTTGAGCACGTAGAAGCGCGTGCCGGAGATCTTGACGCCACGCTCGAAGTCGATGATGCCCAGGGCGGGGCCCAGGTCCCAATGAGGTAGCGGCTCGAAATCGAACTGGCGAGGCTCCCCAACGGTGCGGACCAGCACGTTCTCGCTTTCGTCCTTCCCCACAGGCACCGACGGGTCGGGCATGTTTGGCACGAGGAGAAGTGAGTCGTTCAGATCAACCTCGACCTGGCTGAGTTCCACATCCAGCTCCTTGATGCGAGTCCCCACGTCCCGCATCTCCTCGATCAACGCCTGATCCTTCTCCTTCATGCGGCCGATCTTCTTGGAGACCACGTTGCGCCGATGCTTGAGGGAGTCAGCCTCGGCCAGCAACTCCCGTCTCCTGACATCCAGGGCCAGGATCTCCTCGATGGGAGCTGACTCATGCAGCTTTACAAGGGCTTCGCGGACCTCGTCTGCGTGCTCTCGAATGAATCTCAGGTCAAGCATGATTCATGCTCAGTTCTTGGGGCTACCACGATCAAGGTGCCTCACTCTTTGGCCTGCCAAATGAGCCGTACGGGTCAAGGATTGGCCGCAATTATAGGGCAGGGTCGAACAAAGTTCAATGCTCTCGCTCAGATGGTCCCCTTTTTCGTGCCCCCTGGCCATGGCGGTCAGCGTCTGTTGCCTGCGACGCCTGGCGATGTCCGGAGGAAAGCGAAGCCCCCTCGCCCATGAGGGGGCCCATGGCATTGAGTCGCTGGTTGATGCTCTGACGCACGTCGGCTTTGGCCCCGCGTGCCGTTCTTCCAACGGGGGAGGTCAGGTCGCTAGCTCGGGCACATCGATGTATAGATCCAGCGATTGCGGGTTGGCCAGAGCATCCTTGTTCTTCACCTCTTGTCCGTGGATGACCTTGCGCACCGCCAACTCCACCTTCTTGCCGCTGATGGTATAGGGAATATCGCCCACGGCGATGATCTTGGCGGGCACGTGCCTGGGCGATGCGTTCTGACGGATGGTGGCCTTGATCCTCTTCACCAGGTCATCAGAGAACTGAACCCCCTCACGGAGCTTGACGAAGAGGATGATCCGCACATCGTTGTCCCAGTCCTGCCCCACCACCAGGCTGTCCAGGACCTCGGGTATCAGCTCCACCTGGCGGTAAATCTCGGCGGTGCCGATGCGCACGCCGCTGGGCTTGAGGGTGGCGTCGGAGCGGCCGTAGATGATGAGCCCCCCGTGTTCGGTGACCTCGACCCAGTCACCATGCCGCCAAACCCCGGGATACGTGTCGAAGTAGGCCTCGTGATACTTCTCATTGTCGGGGTCGTTCCAGAAGTAGAT
>CAYGQI010000300.1:0-2102 GCA_964351925.1 uncultured Anaerolineales bacterium
TGACGAGACATAGCCACCAGTATCAGGTCCCTGGTCCTGGCCAGTATTTGACCGCCTTGAGATGACCGCCCTCCTGGTACCAGCAGGGATCAAGAGGCACCGGCAAACGTGTCCGGATGTTGTGCTCTGCGCTTTCTCGATGGCGAATTCGTAGCCAGGCGGGATGGGGCCGCTAGAATCCCATTCCAGACCGCAAGCACGGCGAAGATAGCACTGCTGACGCACGTTGATCGTGACAGCGGGCCAGTCCAGGCGTGTGGCAGTAGCGGTAGGTGTGGCAGTGCTCGTCGCTATCGGAGTGTGCGTCGGTTCCCTGGTGGCAGTCTGCGTGTTGGTGGGTGCGCCAAGAGAACTGACTGCGGTCAGCAGAGTCGCTACGAGCGCCACACGCGAGGAAAAAAGTCGCCTCCCCAGTATGTAGAGAGCCGGCAGATAGAGGGTGCGCAAGATAACGGACAAGGTGCGCACCGGGCTTCCCCGGGGCCAAAGACGCGCGTCCATGCAGACAGAACGAGATGATAGAGTGGAGGGTTTGGCTCCTGGAGGAGCATGCTTTGTCGGAGAATCTCGAGCGGCGGAAAACTGGCCAGGTAGACGCTGACCGTCTCGTCGAGCCAGAGGCTGTGGTAGGTCAGGCCGTAGACGCGGACAACAAAGCCCAGAAGCAGAAGAAAAAAGCAGGCCCACTTGTCCTGCTTCTTGGTCATCTGCACAACGAATGGGCCTGCTTGTGTCGCTACTGCTGAGACTTTAGAGCACACGGCTCTAGTGACCGGCTTATCAGGTGGTATCGCAGCCGCCGTCGGTGTCGCGTTCGTGTACTATGCTGTGCGACGGGCCGCAACAGCAGGATGGCCCCGTTTCAGATCGCACGATACATACCCGCCAATACCAGTTCCCTGGGCCCGCGCCATGTATCTCGGCATTCATGTGACCACTCGCCTCCCACAACTCCCCTTGGCCCTGTGCGTCCTTCCACTTGAGAGCAGGGGTGCGGCCCCAAGAAGCTTGATCCTGACTGAACTCCAACACGTAGGAATAGCCAGCGGGGACCGATCCGCCCAGCACGTCCCACTCGATGCCAAAAAGACCGTAAGGAGGGGCTCCCGAGGGGACATTTATGCGGAAGGTGGGACAATTCGGTGGGCATACAGGAGTAGTAGCCGTGGGCTGAGGCCTGAGCGTGGCGGTAGCTGTCGGCCTCGGCGGCGTAGCAGTGGGAGGCCTAGTGGTGGGGGTAACGGTCGGCGTGTCGGTAGGGGTCGCCGAGGGCAGCGGTAGGTTCAAAAAGGTGGGCATGTCGGGGACCTCGAGAGAGGCCGTCACCTCGCCCGTGGGCTCCTGGACAGAGGCTGTCGGGACCATCGCCACAGCCCCATAGTTCACCGGCGGCGAGCCGAGCTCCACCATGAGAGTGTCACCCGGAGCAGCCAGCACGGTACTGCCACCGGCGGTGACTTCCACGCGGCCATCCTGACCTGTGACCCACGTAGTCCCCATCTCGTTGACCACCATTCCGTACTCGCTGCCACGACAGGTCACCGTGGCTGCCAGGGTGGTCACTTCGTGTAGAGAATCAGCCGGCAGCTCCGCGATACGGTTCCGGATCTCACCCAGGTCCAGATCTAGTCTGATAACCACCTTTTGTCCAGGGACAACCTGCAACTCGCGTATCGTCAACTCGGTGAGAGCACTCAGCTGTGTGGTCGTACCCTCCAGAAAGGATAGCACGGCGTACGATGATTCGCCTGTCCGAATACGGTCACCCGCCTCCACAGCGACATCCTGCGCCACCTCACTCCAGTCGCCGTGGCCGCCCTTCTGGAGTTGCACCTGACCGTGCAACAGAGAGAAGGTAGCTCCCCTGGCCTCCGAAACCGCCCCCTGTGGCAGAACAATGAGCACCGCCTCTAGCAGCACGACCAGGAGCAAGACGACGATCGCACCTACCGCCAGCAAGAGAGGTAGGGGACTGCCCTTTGCCGATGCCGGCCCCAGCGGTGGAGTGTAAGGTATAGCCACCGACGGTGGTGGTGGAACGGTCTGAGCTGGCGGCGGTGGAGCAGGAGCAGCCAAGCGTGCCCCGCAACTGCTGCAGTATA
>CAYGQI010000301.1:0-2096 GCA_964351925.1 uncultured Anaerolineales bacterium
GCTGCACTGAGCCACCTTACTGAGGACCAGCGTCAGGTGATTCTGCTCAAGTTCGTAGAGGGGATGAGCAACGAAGAGGTGGCCCAGATGGTGGGCAAGACCGTCGGCTCCGTGAAGTCCTTGCAGCATAGGGCTTTGGCTGCCCTACACCGCGGCCTCGGTGGCGACGGAGCGTGATAACACCCACGGTGGCTCGTCGTTTCGCCCCCGGTAGCCCGTATCCTTCTGCCCTTCTGGCTCGTTATGCATGGTGCGAGGAGAGGTCTCGCCATGAGCGACCACATCGACAGACTTCTTGATGATTGTCTGACAGAACTGATTGGCGGCGCAGCCTCAGTGGAGGACTGCCTGTCGCGCTACCCAGAGCGCGCGGACGACTTGCGTCCGCTGCTCGAGGTTGCTGTGCAGGTACACGCTCTGGAATTGCCAGAGATGCGAGCCGTCGCATCCATGGTGGCGAAGCGCCAGATGCTGCTGGCGCTCTCGGACAAGGAAGGCCGCCTGCGGCAAGCCCCTCGCTCGCTCCCCGCTGTCGCATCTGGATTCTTCGCTTTGCTCGGTCAGGCGGGGAAGCGCAAGGAGCAGCGTAGTGGCACTCTGCTGATCGGCGCAGCCGCAGCCATCATGGTTGTGATGCTGACTCTCGTACCCGGTGTGCTTGTCGAGATGGGTCGCTATGGGGTGGTGGGTCAAGCGGCGGTTGTGGCAGAGGTGGTTGGCATGGTAGAGGTGCAGCACCAACCTGTCGCTGTGTGGCGACCGGTGACCTCTGATACAGTGCTCACGAGTGGCTACCGCATCAGGACTGGCGGGCTCTCAACAGCCACTGTCAGGTTCTTCGATGGCAGCACAACCGTTCTTGATGCAGAAACGGAGATCACCTTCACGGAGCTCAGTTCGCGGCGCGATGGATCAGGACGGAGGGTGCTCCTGTATCAGTGGCGGGGACAGACACAGAACCAGGTGCAGAAGCTAGCTGATGCAGCGTCGCTGTTTGAGATAGACACTCCGACAGCTGCGGCTGTGGTGCATGGGACTGAGTTTGAGGTACAGGTCGCAACAGACGGCGCCACCAGCGTCAGCGTGACAGAAGGTAGCGTGGGAGTGACTGCTGATGGTGCCACCCAGTTCCTCACTGCCGGGCAGTTCGCCAGCTTCCGGCCACGGCCCATTGAGGCCACGACTGTACCTACTGCGACGTTTGTTCCGATGGCAGAGGCCGATCCGTACGACAGGTCGGAACTGGCTGAAGTGCATAGTGTGACGGCGACGCCGACTCCGACCGCCACACCGCAGCCCACAGCTACGGCGCAGGTGGCTGAGGAACCGGAAGAGGTGGAGGAGCCTGAGCATCCTGTGCATCCGGCGCACCCTGAACACCCAGAGCATCCGGAGCACCCAGAACATCCGGAGCACCCGGAGAAGCCAGACAAGCCAGAGAAGCCGCCTAAAGAGTAGAAAGCTGACCGCCTTCGCGTGTCCGGGGCGGCGGTTTCGAGGGTGAGAGTCTTGACTCTCGGGACGCGCAGACCCGAGCTTAATGAGTCGAGATGAGTGGGTTGGACGCGGAATCGACGTCAGACATGTGGCGCAGATCGAGAGAGGTAGGGGACCGATGAAGTGCAATTCTTGTGGTTCCGAATTGAATCACCTGCAAGGTGCGACTGGGCGAGTTGCCATCTGTCCCCGCTGTGGCTGGGGCAGGGTGGAGCTGGCGGACGGCGGTAGGAGCCTGGGGTTAGGACCTCGAGCCAGCCGTTGGTCAGATGCTCGGCGGGTTGCTGTGGCCCGCAGGGCATAGCTCGCGTGGGGTGCCGCGGCGTTCGCGTAGGCAGCGCTTCTGCCAGAGACATCTGTGCTGGCGAAGTGCAGCAGGCGCGTTGCGGATACCCAGGGATGGCAGGAGCCACTTCCAGGCGGGCTGGGGTCGGTTTGAGGAGAGTGTATCGAGTCTGATGATCGGAGGCGCGCATGGTCGGCTTTGGGGAGAGGGATGGCTGTCGAGGGCGGGACAGCGTACTGGTGTTCGACGAGGAGACGTTGATTCTGGATTTCATGGCCCTAGCGTTGAGCAGAGAGGGATACCAGGTAACAAC
>CAYGQI010000302.1:0-2090 GCA_964351925.1 uncultured Anaerolineales bacterium
AGAGCTGAGCATCCTCTACAGCATCAGCAAATCGGTGTCATCGCTCCTCGATCTGGACAAACTGCTGATTCGTATCGTCGAAGCCGCCAGATATCTCACCAGCGCCGAGAAGGTGTCACTGTATCTGCTGGATCAACGAACACAAGAGGTCCACCTGAGGGCCACTCAGAGTTCCGGTGACCGGAGAGTTCGGAGAGCAAAGGGGAAAGGGGGCGACACTGTCGTCAAGGAGGCGCTGGACACCGGCGAGGTGGCCATCTCCCACAGTACGCGGCTGGATGAGCCTGGACGGGACACCTGGACTATCTCAGTGCCCCTCAACGTCCGGGAGACAACCATAGGAGCCCTGTCCATCCAGAGCAAGCAGGGAGCACCGCTCCCACATAGTGACCGCTACCTCCTCTCCGCACTGGCCGACTATGCAGCCATCGCCATCGAGAACGCCCGTCTGTACGATGCAGTTCAGGAAGAGCTAGCACAGCGCAAGCAGGCCGAGGAGGCCATCAGGCAACTGGCGTATCACGACACCCTGACCGGGTTGCCCAACCGCACCCTGTTCAACGAGCTTCTCGGCGTCGCTTTCGCCCGAGCCCGCCGACACAAGCATAAGGTCGCCGTGCTCATGCTGGACCTGGACCGGTTCAAGGAGGTCAACGACAGCCTGGGACACTCAGTGGGAGATCAGTTACTCCAGGCTGTCGGGCAAAGGCTGGTTGCCCTCTTGCGAGAGAGCGACACCGTGTCCCGCATGGGAGGGGACGAGTTCCTACTTCTTCTCCCCGAGATGGAGAGGATAGAGTACGCGGCAAATGCGGCAGAGAGGATACTCCATGCGGTGAGAGAACCCTTCGTCTTCGAACCACAGACCGTCCGCATCACCACCAGCATTGGGGTTGCCATCTATCCCGACGATGGAAAGGATGGGGAGACCTTAGTGAAGAAAGCCGACATCGCCATGTATCGTGCCAAGGACTTGGGAAGAGACAACTACCAGCGCTACTCTCAGGGGGTGCCCAACAAGCATACTGTCAGCCCCAGGTAGCCAGCGACCTGTCCCTCGAACAGGGCCACAGGTACACAAGATCGTTGTGAACAAACCTGCCGTGTTTACTGTAGATTACTATGCACAGTTTAGAGTGACAGAACATCAGCCACCACAGAAAGTGACACAGCATGAGCAACCAGCGCCATAGGAAAGCCAAGTCAAAGGACCCCTCACAGAGTCCGCAGCACCGCCGGGGTCCATTGCAGACGCCAGCGGACCAGAAGCACGGTTCGATGGGCAGTTTGCCAAGCACACACGAACAGGTACTGGCTCTCAGTAGAACCGCAGCAGGGGTCCAGAGCCTGCTTGACCCCGATCGCATCTTCGAGGCCATAGGCGACGAACTGAGGGACCAGGGATTCAACTGCTTCTTTGGCCTTCTGGAGGACAGTAGCGGAAAGGTCGTCCTGCGACACACTAACCTCAGCTCAGAGACACTTCAAGCTGTAGAGGCCATGCTGGGAGCGCCCGTGGTTGGCCATGAGTTCGCGTCGGATGTTTCCCCTCACATCCAGGCCGTGGTTCGAGATGCCAAGACGACCCTGGACCGGGACTTCGCGCACGTCATGGGCGAAGTACTCCCGGGGCCCGCGAAGGAGAAGCTCCCCCACTTAGTCGAGCTCTTGCAGGCCCATCAGGCCATCTCGGCGCCACTCCTGGCGGGTCCCCATGTGCTCGGCATCCTGACCGTCTGGTCCGAGCGTCTCACCGAAGAGAACTTGCCCAGCATCTCGGTCCTGGCGCAACAGGCCGCGGTCGCTCTGGAAAGAGCGGACCTCTACGAAGACGCCATGCGCAGGGTTTTCGAGATGGAGGCCCTTCGCAAGACGATTCTGGACATGGCCCGGCAACTGGATCTCTCACAACTGCTGGGCCTGATCGTGGAAAGAGCTGCGGCCTTGATCGGCACGAAGGGCGGTGCGCTGTATCTGTACGACCCTCAGCAGGACGACCTGGAAATGGTGGTTAGCCTCAACCTGGGGAGGGACTACTCCGGCACCCGCGTGAAGGCCGGAGAAGGCCTCTCCGGACGAGTGGTCCTCAC
>CAYGQI010000303.1:0-2068 GCA_964351925.1 uncultured Anaerolineales bacterium
ACGTTCACCTGACCATCTATCTCTTCGTCCCAGAAGTCGATGCTCCCCAGCATCACTCGGATCTCGCCGGTCTGCGGGACCATGGCCACCATGGCGGCGTTGGTGGCGTGTCTGTCGGCCAGTTCCGCGACGCGCTGTCCAGCTACCTCCTGGGCCACCTCCTGCATCTCCAGGTCCAACGTGGTGTACACCCGCAGTCCACCCCGATAAACCATCTCTGTCCCGTACCGGTCCTCGAGTAGCTTCTGCACATAGACCACAAAATGAGGGGCGATCATATCAATACGCAATAGTGCAAAATGCAGCTCTTCGTTCCAGGCGGCGCCGGCCTCCGAGGGCGAGGTATAGCCTTCCTTGGCCATCAGCCCCAGCACCACTCTCTGGCGGGTCTTGGCCGCTTCGAGGTTGGTGTATGGGTCGTAGATGGAAGGTGACTGCGGCAATCCGGCGAGGAACGACGACTGCGCCAGGGTGAGGTCTCGCGCCGGCTTGTCGAAATACGTCTCGGCAGCGGCCTCTATGCCATAGGCCATGTTGCCGTAGTATATCTCGTTGAGATAGATCTCCAGTATCTGGTCCTTGGTGTATCTGCGAGTGACCTCCTGGGCCAGGACCGCTTCCTGTATCTTGCGAGTGAAGGTCTGCTCTGGCGATAGAAAGATGCTCTTGACGAGCTGTTGGGTGATAGTGCTGGCACCGGACACTACCTCACCCTCGGAAACGTTGAGCCAGAGGGCCCTGAGAATGGCCAGAGGGTCGAAACCTGGGTTGCTGTAGAAGGTCTTGTCCTCGGTGGCGATGGTGGCATGAATCAGATCATCGGGAATCTCCTCGATGGGAACGATAGTGCGCCGGCCTGCGTTGGCGTCGAACACTTCGTAGAGCAGCTCACCATGACGGTCGTAGATCTTCGTGCTCATGAAAGACGACCGCGCCCCGAGTTCCTCGGCGGGCGGCAAGGTGAGAGCGTAGTAGGCGTAGACGGTGGTTGCCGCAATCAGACCCACGCAGAACAGGAGCAGGACAACGAGAACGAGGACCAGCAAGACTTGGATCAAGAGGCCCGTCCACCCTCGGCGGACCTTTGGCCTGCCAGGCTGTGGGCGGTGGGATGTGTATCGGTTGGAGTTGACTTTGGTGCTAGGCATCGCTTCGTGGCAAGTGGTGTGTCTGACTCACGGGGCTGCGGGATCTCGAGGTAGGGCTAATCTTGCGCCTCACTCTGCAGTGCCTGTTCCACAGCGGACAGCAGGTCCTGCCCCTCTCCAGGCAGGACGGTGCGCGGATCGAGGATGAACTGCCCTCCTTCGATCCTTCCGACGACGGGTGGGTCTCCCGTCCTCAGGCGTTGCGCCAAACGGTCGGGAGCGGCAACGCCCAGGGCCACCAGCCTGGTGGGCAGGGTCTCGCCAGGCAAAGATCCTCCGCCCACGGTGGACAGGCCGGGGACGACCTCGGCTTCGACTCCCCAGCCCTTCAAACGGTCCCTCCAGGCGGCAGCCCTTTCCTGAATCTCCTCCACGCTCAGGCTGATCATCTGCCAGACAGGCACCTTCTCGGTGGCCTCTTGCCGCAGGTAGTGGAGGAGCGTGGCCTGGACCCCAGCAATGGTTGTCTTGTCCACTCTCAGGGCGCGGGAGAGAGGGTGCCTCTTCAGCGCAGCGATGAGATCTGCGCGCCCGACCACTATCCCCGCTTGCGGACCGCCCAGCAGTTTGTCACCGCTGAAACATACGAGGTCTGCGCCTTCGGCTATGGCCTCCTGGACAGTCGGCTCGTGGGCCAGTCCAAAGGAGGATGTGTCGAGGAGGCACCCGCTGCCAAGATCCTCGATAACCAGCAGGCCGTGCTGGCTGGCGATGTCCACTAGCGCACCCAGCGAAACCTGCTGCGCGAAGCCCAGAACCTTGAAGTTGCTGTAGTGTACATGCATGAGAAGGGCCACCTCTTCGTCGACAGCACTCTCGTAGTCACCCACGTGAGTACGGTTAGTGGTTCCCACTTCCACGAGGCGGACGCCGCTTTGAAGCATCACCTCGGGGATGCGAAAACCGCCACCTATCTCGAC
>CAYGQI010000304.1:0-2066 GCA_964351925.1 uncultured Anaerolineales bacterium
TGTGCTGGCTCTTCTGGAGCAACCGACACGGAGGCAAGAGCCAGGCAGGAGTGAGACACGGAGCGACTCGCCCGGTACGTGGTTCAAGACCCTGATGGTTGCGTTGGCGGCCATGCTGATTGTGGGCGTCTGCGCAGTGACGGCGTTCTATGGTTATGAATTGCTGCGCTCCCGTGGGAGCGATGACGGTGCCTCCGGCGCTGTCACACCAGGCGGGACGGTCTCTGTGCCATCCCCCACCCCTATTCCATCCCCCACCCCCTACCTGCCCATCAGCAGTACGTCACTGCCGCGATACGTGATGACGGCTACGCTGGACTATGCTGGGCACAGCCTCGCGGTTCAGGAGAGAATAGACTATGCCAATCGCACCGGCGAGGCGTTGAACGATGTGGTGCTCAATGTGTTTCCAAACCATGATCCCGGGGTCTTTGCCGTGAACGATCTCGGTCTCGAGTATGGCACAGGCCCACTGAGGACGGATCAAAGCCTGGAAGAGATGGTCTTGCGAGTGCCCTTGCCTCTCCCACTGAGTCCTGGGCAGGTCGTGACCCTGTTTCTAGACTTCACCCTGGACTTGCCCTTCATCGACCCACGGGACAGTTTCACTACGGGAAGCCTTGGCTGGTCGGAGCGCGTGGTCGATGTCGGGCACTGGTATCCGGCCCTGGCCCCTCTCCTGCCCGAAGAAGGATGGTATACCTTCGACTACTATCCCATCGGCGATCCCTACGTGATGGAAGTAGCTGATTACGACGTGCGTATCCACGCCCCCGAAGGAGTGACCGTGGTCGCCAGCGGAGATCTGGAGCGAGAAGGGAACGAATGGCATTACAGCATCTCCCAGGCTAGGTCCTTCGCCTTCGCCGCCAGTGACCAGTACGTCTCTCACTCGGTGGATGCAGGCGGTGTCTCGGTGACTTCGTACTACTTCCCCGAGCACGAGGGTGCCGGAGTGGACGTAGCACAGGTTACTGCAGAGGCGTTGGGGACCTATGGCGAGGAGTTTGGCACCCCCTATCCATACGGGGACTATCGTGTCGCTGAGAGCGAGTTCGCTGGCGGCATGGAGTTCTCTGGTATCTCCTTCCTGGGTTCTCTGTGGTATGAGACCTATCCCGGAGGCGTGCGTTCCCAATTGATCGCCCTACTGGTGCATGAGGTGTCTCACCAGTGGTGGTACCATCTGGTGGGGAACGACCAGGTGATGGAGCCCTGGCTTGATGAAGCCATGGCCACCTTCAGTGAGTTGATCTTCTACGAGACTAGATATCCTGACGACGATCTCTGGCTGTGGGACTTCGAGGTCTTGAACTGGCCACGAGGGGGTCCCATTGATGGCTCTATCTACGATTACCAGGATGAGGCCTCGTACATGAATGCGGTGTATCGCAAGGGTGCATTGTTCCTGGCAGATCTGAGACAGCTTGTGGGGAGCCAGGTCTTCCACGACTTCCTGAAGGACTACTGCCAGAGCCGGAGCCTTTCCCTTGCCACCACTGCCGATTTCTTCTCCATCCTCTCGCGCCACACTGACGAAGACCTGTCGCCACTGCTGACACAGTACTTCGCGCGGCCGCCTGGCGAGTGAGCGCCGTGAATGCGCCGGGATGGCGGCTTCTCCTTCTCGCAACACTGTGCTTTCTTTTGCTGACCGGCCCGAGCGCATGTCGGCAGGACACTCTGGACCCCGAGACCGTCGCTGAGCGGGGGACGCCCACAGCAACCGCTGCCGGTGGCCCCTGCTTGTCCATCGAACGCGATCTGTGGCTGGAGGAAGAGGTGTTCTTCGGTGCTCTCCAGCAACAGTACCCCCAGTGCTCCGCGGATCTCGTTGTTAGCTCAGAGGAGGCGCTGCGTAGGCTACGTTCTGGCCAATCTGAGTTGGCCATCATCAGTGGCCGCATCCCCGAGGCCAGCGCGGAATTGGTGCGTAGCGAGCCTTTCGTCCTCGTGAGCAACGTGGCCAGCCCCCTCGACTATGCTCCACTGGAGTGGCTGAGGGAGCTCTTCAGCGGCGGGGGAGACTACCGGCCAGTGGTGCTTGGCGAAGGCCTGGCCGCCCT
>CAYGQI010000305.1:0-2062 GCA_964351925.1 uncultured Anaerolineales bacterium
CCGCCTTCTGCGGTGCTCCCAGACGACAGGCCAGTTCCACCGCCCGTTCCGAGGCGATATTGCCAGAAACGGGAACCATGATCCGCTGCACAGCCGCTACGGAACGGCGGACGGCGGCTATCTCGCGGGGCAACGCCGGTGGCACTCTGAACATCCAATAGAACAATAGGACCAGAGAGCCCACAAAGATGATAGCCACCAAGATGCCTAAGGGATGGAAGGTCGGTGTGATCGCTGTACCCATCTTGCTTCACCTCTTACTCCGGCGGTAGAGCCCATAACGGCTCCATGCTAGCCATAGCCGATAAACGCCGAAAGTCACGAAGACGGCTCCCACCAGCACGGCAAGCGCTGTTGCGCCGGCCGACAGCGTGCGTACGAAGATGATGAGCCCCAGGGGGATCATCAGCACGCCCAGGATGATGTGTATTAGATCCGCGGTGGTGAACTGCTCAGGCGTGGGAAGAGCGCGCTTAGGCACCTGGTGCCTCCTCTTCCCAGCGCGATGGTACCCCGAGCTTCCGGTCCCGTCGAATCAGTGCCTGCTTGTATTGCTCCAGCGAATCGAACTCCTCTGCATTGGTGAGCACCTCGATCTGCTCCTTTTCCCAGTCGCGGGGAATGCTCCCCAGGAGAGGCAGCCCGTTCTGGCGGCGGAAAATCAGATAGTAGGTCAAGCAGATCAAGATCCACGCCACGCCGACGACGCGGCCGATCTCATGGGTGATGATGACAGTGAAAAAGATGCTGCTCACGCCAAGGAACCCTAGGAAGCCCAGCAGAGGAATCTCGACGACGTCGCCGTCCCTCCGCTTCCACTTGACGTTCAGGGGCACCTTGTAGGGTCGGGGCGTATAGGGGTCCACGAAACGCAGGCGGATCAGTGAGATGAAAACCAGCATATACCCAGAGGTAGCACCGAAAGCGTAAAGGTTAGCCAGCGTATCCAGTACCCCCGGCGTTAAGAAAGCCATGACGGTGAGGAGAATCCCGACCCAGCCGAAGCCGACGATGGCGTTGCTGGGAGTGCGGTACTTGGGGTGGACGTGCCTGAACCAGGGGCCCACCAGACGGAAGTGGCTCATAGAAAAGATCAGGCGGGAGTCCCCCATCACGCCTGTGTTCGAGGAAATGAAGAGGATGGTCGCGCCGAGAAAAGCGGCGAAGGGGCCAGCGATGACGCCCAGGTAAGGGATGTTGGAGGCCAGATAGGCGATGGGGTCGGATTGGTGAGCCTGGAACTCCTGCCAGGGCAGGATGCCCAGCCCCACCGTGGAAAAGCCGACCGCCAGGATGAAGACGGTGAAGATGAGGGCGATGGAGGTGCGCGGGATGACCGTGGCCGGCCGGCGCGTCTCCTGCGCCGCTTGCGAGATGCTCTCCAACCCCACGAACGAGATGATGGCCAGCGAGAAGCCATACATGAACTGCCTAGGGGCTGGGAACTCATGCAGCCACTGCTGGGCCAGCAGCTCCGGCCGCCAGGCTAGGATGAAGCCCGAGACGACCACTGAGATCTCCATGATCAGGTCTATGAGCCCCAGAACCTCGTTGACCAGGGATGATTCGCGGACGCCGTGTACATTCAACCAGCGCAGAAAGATGATCATGGTCACGGTTTCGCCCAGCCACAGGACATTGACACCCTGGAACGGGCCCAGGCTTACCGCGAAAGATGAAAGCTGGATTCCGAAGTAGGGCAGAAAGAAGTTGAGGTAGCCCGTGGAGGCAACCGCAAAGATCGAGATGTCTATAGTGTAGTCTAGGAGCAGGGCAGCGCCGGCCATAAAGCCCCAGAAGTCCCCCAGACCCCTCAGGGAGTAGTAGTGACCACCACCAGCCACCGGGTATGATGATGCCAACTCAGTGAAGGCCAGGCCAATCATGATGTACACCAACCCCGCTAGGGCGAAGGCCAGGGGAGCGCCTCCGTGGGCAGCCGCGATCACCAGCCCCAGGGCTACATAGATGTCCGCACCGACATCTGCGTACCCCCACGTATACGAACCCCAGACAGTCACATCACGCCGTAGCCCGACCTTCTCCACGCCTGTGCCTTCGT